>JBDROD010000182.1:0-3361 GCA_043810415.1 Candidatus Zixiibacteriota bacterium
TCACCTGGATTTCGCGAATTTCGCTTGCCTTCGTAGTCGGGAATACCGCAGGGATAGTCTTAACCCAGCAGTTGCATGGGTTGGTTTTACCGCAGGTGAGAAATACCTTCACCGTGGCGATGAATTTCTCAGGAATAGTAATAATAGTCGGAGTTATCTCCACTTTAATTTATTTTTACTTCTCCAAAGAACACAAGGGGGCGTTGGGTGTGGTAGCGGGTTTAGGCATCTGGTTCATCATGATCTCCTTCGGTGCCTCCTTCGGCTACACGGTGATGGCACGGGTCTCGTTGCTTATCGGTCGAGCCCAGTTTCTGCTGATCAACTGGCTGCATTTGATTAAATAGTCCGCAGTCCACCGACCGCAGTCCGCCGGGATGCACCAGATGGTGCATCCCGCCGCAAAAACATGAAAACCGTTTTTTGTCCACAGTCGACAGTCCACAGCAAAAGCAAAGACATCCTTACCCCCTATCCTATGGATCTTCGATATCCCCCTCTCCACACATGTGGAGAGGGGGACTAAGGGGGAGAGGTTTATTGCGGCGGCGGCCCGCCTTTGAAAAGATAATTAATCAGGTACACCACATCGCCAATATCCACTATTCCATCACCATTCGCATCTGCGGCTTCGCTCACGCAAGATTCCGGTCCTTCCTTGAACAGGTAGTTGACCAGAAAGATCACATCACCCACATCTACCAGACTGTCACCGCTCGCATCCCCCGGCACCGACCACCAAACAAAAAGCTCGCCAATGTGATACCGAAAAGGGATCAGGTTGCCCAGCGGATCGGACAGAAAGTTGAATACCCCCGGAAAGATGTAGAAAGCTTCGGTCCGGTCGGTGACGAGATCGGAAATACAGAGAACGTCCACACCGAACCTGAAAAGTATGTAATAATTAGTATCTGCTGGTATAGGATCATTGTAGGGAGCGAATCCTATGACCTTGATCCGCTTGCAGTCGGGGAGACTGGTGTCGGCCGTGTCGCCATGGCAATAAACCAGCCCGAAATTACTGATCAGCGTACCGATGGTGTCGATATAGCAATATCGCATGGCGAATACATCTACGCTGTCCACCAAACATGAATCACCGTGGGGTTCGGGTCCGGTGCAGGTATCCACCGGAATGATCATGGAATCCACCCCGATACTGTCGGTATGGAAATTAACCAGATCCGGATTGCTCAAGGTGATATGGAATTGAAATGCCGCCACCGGCACCGGACTTTTCAGTAGTACTTCCACTTTGGCAAAACGACCCGGATAGGAAGAAGTGGATACGATAGCTACATCGGCTGAGTCGCCAAGAGTCTCTGCTAATACTGGCAAAACTGAGCCAATCCCCAAAATAATGCAGATTACCAATATCAATGAACTAGGTCTAAGCATGAAAACCTCCGTTCTTAAGGAAATGGTAAAAGAGAAGGAATTATCCTTCCGTGTAATTATCTGGATTTGTATAGCTTATATAAAAAGCATAACCGTTTTTTTAAAATTGTCAATAAAAAACCAGCACCTGACAATTAAAGTCAGATGCTGGTTGGCTGAATTCAAATGCAATCGAGCTAAATTCTCTGCGACCTGTACATTAGATCGCGTAGCAGAGGCTTTACGCTATGTCCTGAGCTTTGTGCTTTGACTTCGCTCAGCATCCTGAGTTTATCGAAGGGTCGAAGGATGCCACTGCGATGTACAGAATTACTATTCTCCCAGAGTGAAGATCACAGGGCGGCTACACTACCCACCCCACCATGTCGGGGCTGGGAGCCCCGACTACGGTTTTTTAGCACTTTATTTTGTTGATGTCCATAATGCAACTACTTCGCGCCAGCCCCGCAAAGCGGGATTTCCGCTGCGCTACAACAAGCCAGCGCACTCCATTTATCCCATGTTCTCAATAATGGCGGAAGCGTACTCGGAGGTCTTCAGCTTGGTGGCGCCTTCCATCAGACGATGCAGATCGTAAGTTACCCGCTTTTGCTTGATGGTCTCTGCCACGGCATGATAGACCAAATCGGCTGCCTCTTTCCATTTCAGATATTCGAGCATCATGCAGCCGGAAAGGATCAAAGAGCCGGGGTTTACCATATCCTTGTCCGCATACTTCGGAGCGGTTCCATGGGTGGCTTCAAACAAACCGACGAAATCACCGATGTTGGCACCCGGAGCCATGCCCAGTCCACCCACCTGAGCGGCACAGGCGTCCGAAAGATAATCACCATTCAAGTTGGGGGTGGCGATTACCTCGTATTCATCCGTTCGGGTGAGGATCTGTTGGAACATGCTGTCGGCAATCCGATCCTTGATCACCACCTTGCCTTCCGGCTGCTGCCAGTTATATTTCTTCTCCAACTCCGTCTCGGTTATGACCCGGTCGGGGAACTCCTTGGCCGCCAGTTTATATCCCCAATCCCGGAAAGCTCCCTCGGTGTACTTCATGATGTTGCCTTTATGCACCATGGTCACCGACTTGCGGCCATTGTCTATGGCATGATTTAACGCTTTTCGGATCAACCGGTTGGTGGCGGTGACGCTGATCGGCTTTATACCGATTCCGGAATCGGCGCGGATGTGTAGCTTGTAAGTTTTGTTAAGGAAATTGATCAGCTTTTTGACTTCCTTGGTTCCTTTCTGCCATTCGATACCAGCATAAACATCCTCGGTATTCTCCCTGAAGATGATCACATTCATCTTCCACGGCTCCTTGACCGGAGAGGGAACCCCTTCGAAATATCTCACCGGACGAACGCAGGCGTAAAGATTCAACACCTGACGCAAAGTTACGTTCAAACTTCGGAATCCTCCTCCCACCGGTGTGGTCAAGGGTCCTTTCAAAGCCACGATGAAATGTTTTATGGCTTTGAAGGTATCCTGAGGAAGGACCTCTCCATATTTGGCCTGAGCCGCTTCGCCAGCATAGATGTCGAACCAGGCGATCTTTCTTCTCCCCTGGTAGGTCTTTTGCACCGCGGCATCCAGCACCCGGCGGGTGGCTCTCATGATGTCACGACCGATGCCGTCACCCTCGATGACCGGGATGATGGGATTATCGGGGAATTTCATTTTGTTTCCCACGACCTCTATTTTTTCTCCTGTGGTGGGATAACTGAGTTTGTCAAACTTTATCATACTTCCTCCTGTTGGTTTATTATAAAGGGTTCAAGGATTCGAGGGTTCAAGGGTTCAAGCGTTTTGAGTATTCTCATTGTTGTACTAATGTTTTCTTGAATATCCCGGTTTAGATAATTAACTTAACTTCAGGGTTCAAGGATTCAAGGGTTCAAGCGTTTTGAGTATTCTCATTGTTGTACTAATGTTTTCTTGAATATCCTGGTTTAGATAGTTAACTTAA
>JBDROD010000183.1:0-9470 GCA_043810415.1 Candidatus Zixiibacteriota bacterium
GAGGTGATAACGGAAATATAGGGATCGGAACAGGAGAGGACCGCTGATATTCCGGACTCACCGGCACTTCCGTCGTTTCTCAAAGTCACGGTCATATCGGAGGTTTCACCCGGATCCGGCTTGCCATTATCATTCCCGCCGACATCATCTACTTCTCTGGAATCACAAACCAGAATTGGTGCATGGACCACCACGGTGATGTCGTCATAGCTGGCGCTCCCGTTGGTGGCGGTAATCTCCAGCTGGAAAGGAATCTCCGTCAGGTCCGGTATCTGTCCGGAGATCGCAAAAACAAAGGGATTCTGACACTCCACCGTGTCGTAATGTGCTATCTCCCCCCAGTATGCAGAATCGCCGGTGATGCTGACCAGTGGATGGGTGGTGGTGAGAATGCCGTAAACGCTGTGCGCCGTGGAATCACCCCAGTTTTTCAAGGGAATCGGCATCTCTATGGTCTCGCCAAAGCCGACCAATCCATCGTCATTTCCCCGGCTGGATCCCAAGCTATCGTCGTCAATCTGGGGATCAAGATGAACCAAATATACGCCCGGCGAGATCACCGGAACGGTGGTCTGATAAGGGATGCCGTTATGTGCGGTTACGGTCAAATTCAAATCCCCTAAAGTAACGGGTTCCGGATTCAAGGTTATCTGTCCGGACGAATCGGTCCGGCCGGATTGATATACCTCCGTTCCTTTTTGCAAACAGACCAAGGCGTTTCTTGCCGGTTGGCTGTTAAGATATACGGTGACCTGGAAGGGCATGCCTCCCAGGATGATGATGTCGGGATGAGTCACGCTTAAATTTTGGGGCAAGGCAGTCCAGATCTCCATAGTTGGATCACCGTACCAGTGGGCCATTTCAAATGTGACCTTAGTGCCGGTCAAATCGGAACCCCAGGGGTAGCCCGAGCCGCCGGTCAGATAATACTTATCATACATCCAGAACAAACCAAAGTCCTTTACCGGCCCCATTCTGAACATGGGATTGGTTATCGGATGGGTGGAGCCGCCGGAGGGATAGGAGGGATCGAAATCGGTCCACATGGCATCATAGAATCCTTTGCACATCTCGTCATTGATGCCGCTGTAGCTTACCCGGGTCAAGCCGAATACGCCTACTGCCCCGCCGTTTGATTTTCTCTGGAACGCTTCGGTGAAGCAGATTGCACTAGAAGAAGTTCCGTTTCCTGCTGCGTCGGTTTCGTTGTCGAAATGACCCGTCTCACAATTGATGCTGAAAACCACCGGTAAACGGTCTTGATTGCTCAAGGCGTTGACATTGGAGACAACGTAAGCCGGATCGCCCCAGCCGTCAAAAGCCCCGTGATCCCGATGATTGACTATGAATGCCCCAGTGTTGATGGCATTGGTAATCTGGGTGGCATTGCCGGTCCAAACCAAACCCGGAGGCAGTGCATCTCCGTAGTAATAACAGCAAGGTGTGGTGGATGATCCCTCATTATAACACCTCTCTACGTTATATCCCTTGGTCAAGAGAAAATCCCTGACCACCTCACTGGTCTTGATGAAGAACCGGTCCTCCCAGCCATAAGGGGAATAATCATCCTGGAAATATCCCGCCACCAGGACGTTGTTGTAAAAGCTGACAGGTGAGGTAATCGGGTAACGCTCGTACTGGAGTATTTTTCTCATCACCACCCCGGCTTGAGAAGCCGAATCCACGGATATCCTTCCCATAAAGATGTCGGGAAACCAATCCGACCCGGACACCGTTCCGTAATACAAATCCGTTCCGGTTTTATATCCATCGTACGGATGGGTCGTCCGGTAAAACAGCGGTATGAACTCGGCATCTCCGATAAATAGCACAAATGAGGGTGCGGGATTCCAGGTATTGTAAGCGTTCTGAATGTAAATTCTGATCGAACCCGTATCCGACCCCGTCTGGGTGGTGGTCCTTACCCAGGTGGAGATACCGCATAAGTTCTTCCAGGTGGCTAACGATTCCGCCCAGGCTTGGAAATTGGGGTGGGTGATGATCAGAAAGTCACAGCCGGTATCGCTCTTGCCGCCAAAATAAGCGGGAGAGCCCAAAGAGGAGTAATTCAAAAGAATGTTCTGATACATCGGCTCGAAATAGGGGGAACGATGAGTAGGATCGACAAATACGCCATTCCCCCCGGCAAAACTGATTTTGACCTTCATGTAGGAGTAGACCTTCAATTCCCTGGTGGCAGGATTGTATTGCACCGGGAAAAGCGTCAGCTGGGAAACCGGGCAGCCTCGCAGCATCTTAGGCTCTTCCACAAAAGCCATCCTGTCGGGATAGAATTCGTTCTTCCGGTAAAAACCTTCGTCCTTGGTGAAAGCCGGCTCTGGAGCACCGGCCAAGTCCACCGGCTGCTCTTGCACCGGCAGGATATTATAACCGGACAGAGTTCTAACCTCGTACTGCAGGATTTCTACTTGCGGTTCGGCTCCCTGAGGAACGGCGATGAACCGTCCCAGGGTGGGAAGCTCTGCCCAGCCCACATTGTAAGTCTTACCCCCACTCGGGATGGAAAGGCTTTGATAAATCATTCCCTCTTTGCTGACCTCCGCTGAGTTCATGCCCGGGACATTCACTTCGAGGATTATCTCACTGAAATTCGAGGTAAGGATATTTATCCCTGGTGAGCTGTCGAGAGCTTCAGGTTGATCCGGATTGAATCCACCCGTTGCAAAATCGATCCAGCCGTTAGCAGAAAAGCAATCCGGCACCGCAAAAAGAACAAAAAGGAAAATGGCAAAAAGAGATATCCTTTTCCCCATTATGAACCTCCTTCTCATAGGTTGAAAACAAAACATCTATTTTTTTTCAAAGAGCATGAATAATACTTTCCCTTTTTCACCAATTCAATATAACATCTAATCTCAATTTTAGCAAACAAAATTATTGCCTGAATGTTAAAAGAGATCGGGTGGTCTTTTTGATACCTCTGAGGAAGGACAAAATAGACTGAATAACCAGAAAAAAAGGAAAATGACTTAAGGTTAGCAGAAATTGGGAAAGGAGGAAAGGAAAAGCTATACTCTGACAGTCATCTACCCTTCTTTATCGACCGCAAGGAGGTAACCCATTTTTGAACAGATAGTTAATCAAGTAAATTACGTCCCCTATATCGATAACTCCGTCACAATTACAGTCTCCTGTTTCCAGGGGAATGGGATTACTTCCTGCCCGGTACAGATAATTGATTAAATAAACCACGTCTCCGATATCGATCAAACCGGTCTGGTTGACGTCGCCCCTTTTAACCCCGACTGCCGGAATAAAGCCGGTGTTGGCTTTGTAGTTATCACTTTCCGATATTCCTATGCCTGCTGCTTGCCCACCGGAGCTAACTGTGATACCATATCCCGTTGACTTAGATTCCCCTCCCCAACCATCCAATACGTCAGTCACCAACCAATATCCGGGCATACGACTTTGAAAGATCGACTCATTCTGACTTCCTGCAGTTCTGATCCGATCATCCGTTTGAAAAGAAGGTACCGATGTCTTTCTTGGTTGAATTTCTATTCCACTGTCGGAACGAGCAATTGCAGCAGCGATTAAGCTCAGAATTATAAATATCCAAAAATTCTTAAGCAGAACATGTTTCATGTTTTTACCTTTTGAGCATCTTTGGAATTCACCGATTCCATCCGGTTTTTGCTTTCTATTACCCACGTTTGCATTTTACCCACGCGCAAGGTTAAAACAAAAACCGCATAGATGTACTAAGAACATAGTCTGTGGTTTAGCGTTTCGTTTCCGTATTTTCCGGTTTTCCCCGCCTCGAGTTTGCTTCGGCTTCGGGATAGATGTACGGGTCGTTTTCGCCCGCTTTGGTAAAGTCCAGTCTTCTGTTTTCGAAACCCTTGCGTTTTGCCGCCACCCGGTATGAAAACGCAACGTTGCTTTTACCCTGGTTTAATTCTATAACTTCAAAACCGTTGGTCCCCTTGGATACGTATACCCCCCTGCAATCCCCCTCCGGTTGAACGAATACCTTCATGGGGAACTCAGCATCTATGGTCACCGTCTCTAAAAACAGGTTGTCCAAAACCACGTGCGCTCTCCCGTTTATCAAATGCCCCTCCCCGAAATCCTCAAACCAGTTCTCTGGCGATTCCTGGCAGTATAAAAGGGTCGGACCTTTTGACGTTTTCACCACACAGCTTTTGGTTCCGGTTCCCGCCAGCCCGCCGGAGTAATAAACGCCGATATTCGTACCTGCACCGCTGGCGGAGCCGTATACGCCGTAATTGGTACCCGATCCTCCGGTGGCAAAACCCGCGACTCCGCGATAGTCGTGATTTCCGGTAGGAACGACCCGGCCTTCCACTCCGATGTATCCGCCATCGAAGTATCCCCCGATGCCAAAATAATCCGCCGGAATGCATTTGCCATAGACCGAAACCGCGGAGTAATTGCCGGAACCGGTGAATTCCGAATAGATAACCCGGGTGGAGGCGCTCGGATAATTAGAGGTGAAATACCCCGAATAATTCGACGTGGAGGCTACGTGTAATCTACCTGAAGGGCTGGAGGTTCCGACACCCACGCTCCCATCCACAATCAGATTTCCGGTGCCTGGGTCCGAGGTGCTCCCTATGTGAAATCCTCCCGCCGCAGTGCCAAAATCGGTCAGATTCAGCTGGTTGAAAGTCGGGCTGTCGATGGTTCTGACGTCCTGATTCATTGCATAAAGCTCGTAATCTCCCCAGCCGGTATTTACCGTGCTGGCAAAGAAGCTTCCCCCCACGGTGAGCTTGTAAGTAGGGTTGGTTATCCCTATGCCGATCGCACTGCCGCTCTGGTAGATCACCGAATTGCCCAGAGTCGTCGCAGCGGTGAATTTGGGGATGTAATTGGCGATTCCGCTTCCGTCCAGACCGCTGGATGGCGTCTGCCAGTTCCCCACCCCGGAGGCATCCGAGGTCAAGACCTTTCCGTTGGAAGCGCTGGTGGGCATTTTAAAACCGGTTGTTTGAACCGTTCCGGCTACATCCAGGCTCTGAGCTGGATTGGCTGTCCCGATACCGACCCGGCCATCCGCCTTCACCCAGATCCTGCCTGCGTCATTACTCCCGATAAGAAAATCGTGGTTGGTCTCCGTCCCGATTCTGGTGTAGGTATCATAGCAATCAAACCCGCCCTTGACCCCGGTATTGCTCTCCACTTTTATCGACCCGGTTCCGTTGCCTGAACGAACGTGCAGTGTCGCTTCCGGAGTGACTGTTCCGATGCCGACGGAATCGGAGCCGCTGTCCAATCTCACCACGGTCCCGTCATCGGTCCAACCGCCTGCGCTGGCAGCCGAGAAGGTGATGGTCCGGTTGGAGGGATCAGGCGTAATGGTCATGTTATCCCCCCCGATCAAGTCGATGTCTCCGCCGGGATTGGCCACCCCGTCTAAGCTCACCAAAGCACCGGTCTGTGCGGCGGTCACCAAATGCGGATTATCGGTCCGACCCGAATGCGTCTCCCCCACGGTGATGGTGTGGGCTTCGTCATCCGAAGCGACGGTAATGGAATTTTCCGGAATAAGATCCACGTTCCCACCCGGATTGTCGATCCCGTCCAAGCTCACCAAGGCACCGGTCTGCCCGGCAGCCACCAAATGCGGATTATCGGTCCGTCCCGAATGCGTCTCTCCGATGGTGATGGTGTTGGTTCCGTCATCCGAGGCAATGGTGATGGCGTCGTCCGGAATAAGATCCACGTTCCCGCCCGGGTTGAAAACACTGTCAATGCCCAGAAGGGCATTTGAGATAATATTGAAAGCCGTATCGGCGGTAACTGCATGGAATGCGTATCCCACGCTGACCATCGGTTTCAAGGGTCGCATCTCCGGGTCGGATTCCACTTGAATGCCGAGATACCTGGTGCTCCCGTCAAAGACAAAGACAGGTATGGAGTCGATATCCCCTAAAAGAACGGAGAATACCCCTTCTTTGACCCTAACTTGTGGTTGAGTTTCGGTCCAAACTGCCGGAGAACCCAAAGTATCGGGGTAAATGGAAAAAGTCATTTGGACTGTGTCGTTCACACAGCCTCCGCCCACAGTAGTGAGCTTACCCTGGTAATTGATCCTGGGGGGGACTTTCGCAGAGAGAACCGAGCAAAAAAGGATGACCATTATCATTCCGGCAATGAAGAATATATTTCGGTGAATCATCGGGACACTCCTTTTTATTTAAATGATAGCCACATTTTTTGTTAGCCTCTTCGATCTTAACTGACTTTCCATAGACTATGTTCTTATTGTCGACCAACTTGGGTACATTTTGAATGCGCAGAGTCCAAAGGTTTGATTTATTTCACCTGGGACGTGTTTATACTACATGGAATAAGAATCAAATCTGCTAACCGTTTGACCATCAAACACTAAGAAAGATCAAACCGGGTCAAAATCCTTCGACTTAAGCCGAATTTTACGAAAAAACGCAAAACCCCAGCGGTATAGTCATACTCGAAAGTTTAATTTTGAAAGATCTTATGGTGGTTTCTGCCTGCTATAATATACTGATTCTTGTGTTTTGCGCAACAAGATTCTATATTGCTTGCATGTTGTTAGCGGTTTTTTTATGATATAATCCGGGGATTAGAGGAATTCGAATAATTCAGAGCAGAATTATCTTGAAAAAAAAGGTGAATTGCATTATCTTAATGATAAGTTTTGTGTCGGGGGTATGATGTTCTGCCGGAGCACATTCCCCGGCATTATAACCCCGAAAGAAGGAAGTGCGAAAAATATCTCTAAACTGTAACCTGAATGGATATTCTCTAAGCACCAGAGAGAATACCGATGTGCTGAATTCCCTTGGCTGTGATAGATAACTTGAGAGTTTTTTTATGCTAAATAATCATTTGTGGAGGTGAAAAGCCGATATAACTGAAAGTCTTGGTGATTTCTTTGTTCCTTTGTTATAAAACATTAATGTCCTTCTTTACCCAGGGAGAGAGAGATGAAAAAAACATGGTTATTATTGTTCACAGCGGTAATTCTTTTTCTATTCTCAGCCGCCCAAGCTGCCAATTATCAAATGTCTCTACCGGTGGTAAGCCATCCCGACTTTTCCGGTGAGTTGGTATCTAAAACCCTGGCGGATAAGACAGCAGCGTTATTCTTTCGGAATCTTTCCGGTGCAGGTGTTCCCGGACCGACTATGACCTATAATGGTGTAGATGGCGAGCCGGCAGTTTACGTGTTTGTCTACTACCTGAAGGATAACCCCTTTCCCGGAGAATCTGAGATTTTGGGGAAGGTCTCTCAAGGATGGCAGCTTTATGCCCAGGGAGTAAAAGAAAACGATTTGGAGATGATAAAATCCGCGCAGAAGATGATCACTCAGGAAGGGGATTTTCTAACTATCGTGGTTTCCGCCAGACGGGAATCTGGTCCGGTGGTCGAATATTTCTATGGTCTTCCTCTGCATTATACGGCTAAAGAAAAAGCGATTGGCTTAGCCCAAAAGAAACTCTCTTCGGATCAGGTAGATTTATCTCAAGTGGTCTTTGCTTCACCTTTCGACATCTGGTTTGAGTTCGGGTCCGACGGTCGGAAAACTTATGTTTCACCTCTCAACTTTTCCACTTGGTCGGAGGATGAGGTCAAAGTCTCCTATCAGATGGAACCCGACCTCCTGCAGCAGGAAAAGACAAAAAGCGATTGGGAGAAAATAGAAACGGGAGTGGGGATTCCTTTCGACAAAGCGCAATATCGGATAACCGGCGTCCCCGATTTCGACTGGTCCTATGGCTGCTCTCCCAGCGCCTCCGCGGATGTTTTGGGCTACTGGGACGCCAACGGATATCCTCTGCTCATCGATTACTATTTTACCCGCTGGGACCCGCTGGAGTATGAATGGGACTACAACGTTCCCAACGTTCAGCAGCAGCTCTCCTGGGCCATGCACACCGATTCTTCCGCCGGCGCCACTTCCATCTCCAACATTGGACCGGGTATGAGAACCGTTTGCAACCATCCCGATTATCAAAACAACTACGGATTCAGCGATTACACCGATTTCGACCAGAGCTTGGGCTATCTGATCAACGAGCTCAATTTGGGTTACCCGGCTGTGTGGAACGTGATCTCCCATCCCACTTACGGTAATCACAGCATGTGCGCCATGGGCTGGGGACCGCCGGATACCGGCTATATTTGTTTACACGATACCTGGAGTTCCACCCCGGTAGAGGTGGTGGTCAACTGGAATGGCTGGTCTGCCGAGCGCTACCCCGTGGGCATTCGTCCCGGAACCGCTACGTTATATAATTACAACAATATCCATGCCAACAAAGCTACCATGACTATAAGCAACTACGGCTCCATCGGAGATGTATCCGGGCAGGATTACGTGTGGAACGGGACCAATCAGCTTTTCGATGGCTCCCTGATCC
The DNA here is from genome assembly GCA_043810415.1 of Candidatus Zixiibacteriota bacterium. Classification (GTDB taxonomy): domain Bacteria; phylum Zixibacteria; class MSB-5A5; order MSB-5A5; family SM1-73; genus CAIVRH01. The sequence continues at coordinate 8,398 of JBDROD010000183.1, forward strand.
TCTCTTGGGTGGTTCCCGGCGATACCATGATTGCTCTCGACATGTTCGACACCAACGTGAAAGACAGTTGGTATCCCTTCGACAGCCTCATCATCCGGGATACCACCTTTGGTCAGTTCGCTTCGGCGGCATTCATCGATACCGTCGGCTTGGGCGTGGAGGTGGAGCAGTATTCGGTCGGTTCGTCCAATGATCTTTACGGGGAATTCATCCTCCAGCAGTACGTGATCAAAAACCTTTCCGATACCTCCATGCAGGCTTATGCTTCAATCTGTCTGGACTGGGATCTTTTTGATGCTTACAATAACATCGGTGGAATGGACCAGCTGCACAACCTTTGCTGGCAGATGGACCCCCGGACTGCTTACAAGAAATATCGATTCGGAATAATCCGCACTCCCTTAGACGACAGTTCCTGTTACGGTTTTACCGCGGCCAGGAATCCGGTGTATATTTGGCCCCAGCAGGGTTGGAGACATGATGAACTATGGAGTCTGGTCAGCACGTATGGCTGGACCAACTACACCTCGCCGGATACCGATTTCTGTCAGCTTTTGACCCCCCGGAAACTGACCCTCCCTCCCGATTCTGCTTTGCTGGAATCCTTCATCATCTTCGGGGTCGACACCACCCAGCATCTGATGAACGCCTCCTGGTGGAAGCCGATGCTCAGCTTCTGTGGTTTCTATCGGGGTGACGTCAACCAGGACGGACTTTTAGACATTGCTGATGTGGTTTACATGATAAACTATCTTTATAAATCCGGACCTGCCCCTCTCCCATTTCCCGATCAGGGCGATGTGAACCATGACAAGAACATGGATGTTTCCGACATCGTCTTCCTCTTAAACTATCTTTTCAAATCCGGATTCGTTCCGAAGGATTATCAGCGTTTCCTTCCCCCCTCCTGGCAAAACCGGTTCACCAGATCAAGCCTGTTCCAGAATTCCAATTGGTAACTAAGTTAATCTGAATATAAGTAAAAAAGCAGGCTTTGGTTTTTTCCCAAAGCCTGTTTTTTTATAATCAAAAAGAGGAAATTCAAACAATTTTGGAAGTAACAAAGAATACTC
>JBDROD010000184.1:0-7339 GCA_043810415.1 Candidatus Zixiibacteriota bacterium
AAGTCAAGCCCGAGGTATTGCTCGACGAGATATGCCGAAAGCTTCTTACTAACCCGGTTATAGAAAAATATAGCTTCGAGATGGTCCAATGAAATTCGGCATAGTGGTTTTCCCCGGCTCCAATTGTGATTACGATGCCTATATGGTGGCCAAAAGCGTAGTTCACCAGGAGGTTGAATTCCTCTGGCACCAGGAAACCTCCCTGCATGATTGTGACTGCGTGATTTTACCAGGCGGCTTTTCTTATGGTGATTACTTAAGAACCGGGGCTATTGCCCGGTTCTCACCTATCATGAAAAGGGTGACGGAGTTTGCCCGGGATGGGGGGCTGGTGGTGGGAATATGCAATGGTTTCCAGATACTGCTGGAAGCGGGTTTGCTTCCCGGTGCCATGCTCAGAAACACTTCCCTCCGTTTCATCTGCAAATTCGTCAGGGTCGGGGTGGAAAATAAAAATACCCCTTTCACCCGTAAGTGTAAAACGGGACAGGTGCTTAAAATACCCATAGCACATACCGATGGCAACTACTTCATTCCGGAAGAGGATTTAAATCAGTTAAAAGAGAATGAGCAAATTGTGTTTCGGTATTGTGACGAAAAAGGCGATATCCCCCTAAAGGCTAATCCGAATGGCTCTCTGTATAACATAGCCGGCATCTGTAACCGTACCAAAAATGTTTTGGGCATGATGCCCCATCCCGAAAGAGCATCGGAGGTTATTCTCGGCTCGGAGGACGGAAAATACATTTTTCAATCGATAGTCGATTTCTTCAGCCAAGGGCGATAAGGAGCAGAAGGTTTGAAGGGACGTGAGATAACATTTTTACTGATAGCCTTGATCCTGGCAGCGGTGGTGGGAGGGCTGATCGGTGACATAATCGGTTCATTCATGCCGGAGGGGGCGGTTAAGACCCTGTTCCAAAAATACATTGCCATCGGGTTTAAACCCTTGACCGTGGAACTCTTTGCCATCAGTTTCACCATCGGGCTTATGGTGAAGATAAATTTCGTCAGCGTTCTTTTCATCCTCCTGGTGGTGCTGTATTTCAGATGGTGGTTTCTGTAACGGGCTAGGCCTGTCGCCTTAAAAGAATCCTGAACTAACCGATAAAACGAACGTATTTATGAATGTAACGGATTTTACGAGGAGGTAAATATGTTTGGACTTGGAGCACAAGAGCTGCTCTTGATACTTCTGGTGGTCTTACTTCTGTTTGGTGCGAAGAGGATCCCGGAGATTGCGCGGGGATTGGGAAAAGGAATGAGTGAATTCAAAAGAGCAATGCATGAGACACAAAACGAACTAATCAAAACCGAACCACCCGCTGAAACCAAAAAGTCAGCTGAAGATAAAAAGGAAAATCCTACTCCCTGAGTATTGTCACTTACCATTTTTCTCGTTTTGATTTTTATAAAACCTAATTAGACAAAACACGGGAATGACCCATGGCTATTTTTGCTAAAAAAGATATCGATAGAATCTCCTCCTGCTTAAAAGCGGAAGACGTCCGGAAGGAAAAAGATCATTCCCGCTTGAAGATATCTGCCGATGAAGGGCACCGGACTTTGATTTTGGAGTTATATCCTGAGGTGACTTTGGGGAAAAAGAAAGGTCCCATGGTGGTGGTCTATATCGGCAACTCACATCTGCAACTGCACGATTGTTCCGGTTATGTCACCAGTGAGGAACTGGGTGAGGTCACTTTTATAGGAGAGGCCGGGGGAAAAATCTCCGGACTTGTGGTGGAAAGACAAGCTGCTTGTTCTTTATATGCCAACGTGACCCGCGAGGTTCTGTCCGGGGATTTTACCAAATTCGGGGTGGAGGTGATGCTCTCCGGGGTAGCTTTATCTTTGGCTGAGGAGATCCTCGAAAAAAGTAAGGGGAAATAATTAACCCGAATTTAATGCGGATCGATGCTAAATGCATATAGACGTTTGAATAGAATTCTCAAGTTTTTAGTTTCGGTTTAATCCTTCTCTTCCAATTTAGATAATTCTTTTCTTTTCGCTTCGAGTAATTCCGGTTCTTTTCCCAGATACTCCGCAGCAGTGATGACTTTCTTTTTCAATCTATTTGCTTCCTGAACGATTTCCTCAGTTTTGTTTTTATAGTGCCGATCCCGGGTTAAATGATGATCCAGTATGATGGTTCTCACCTTGGTATCGTTGAGAATCCTCAACAAGTTCTTCTGGCTTTGATGCAATCTATATTTCGAAGACCGATATCCTAAAAGCAGTGTGGGAAAACCGGAGAGAATCAGGACATCGGGATTTTGCTGAATGATCCAGTCCGTGGGCATATCCACCTGTGGACCTTGAACGTCTGAGGCAAAAATCAGCTTTTTCCCTCTAAATTTCACGGAACAGGCTAGCACGTATCCCAATCTTAATCCGTCTCCACCATGGTATAGAGGGGGAGAGAAATCTATCTCCGTCTGTCTGAACTTGAAATTCCTTCCGTCGGCAAACTCAACCAATTGAGAACTATCCTTTACCCGTTTTAAAAACTCTTTACCTCTCCCCTTTTGTGACCGGTTGATCTTTTTTTGGAGGTCTTTGATTAGAAGAATCCTGCCTTTGTAGAAGTCTGCTTCCGGGAAATAATGATCATAATGATAATGCGAGATGGTTAGAATATCCGCCGCTTGAGCGTATTCCCATATTTTCCTGGTAAGCTCTTCGATCTTTTTAAACTCACAATCGGTGGGTGGCAGCCCGCATCTTAAAGGGGCAAAAGAAAGCCCAGGGTCGATTACTATCCTTAAATCCGTCTCTACCCAGGTTGCTGCAGACCTCACCCCCATGGAATCGAATGCCAAAGGAACTATCCTCATGATTTCTCCTCTGGAATAATATAATCAACTTACATAAAATAAAGGTAATTTTTGTTTTTTAGATTCCGAAATATATTAACAAGAGATGGATCAGTAATTTAGCATTATCTGAGTTTTAAACGGGGTGAGTGTATGTTCGGGAGGTAATAAGTAACTCCCTTGAACCGTCCTCTTTCCTCATCCTCATTTCCATTGATTTCTTATTGGGGTAGAACTGAGTCACTTTTGTATATAGATATTATAGTACCTGGTTATAGCGTTTGAAGATACGGAGAAGTAATACTATGTTATTTTCGAAGCTTCTAATCCAAAAAAGGGGGTAATTATGCGTATGCTAAAATTTCTTTTAACTGTCGTCTTTTCGTTATACTGTTTCAACGCAAACCTATCTTTCGCCCAAAAGAAAATACCTAATAATATCCCAGAAAATCCCTTTAGATCAAAGGGGGGTAAAACAGATCTAAGAAACTTCAACCATTTCAAAGTGAGCACTGCCGATTCTGAATTAAAATCATCCATCCGAAGGAAATTTGGCAATTGGAAAGAGGATTGCCATGCTGTAAAATATAGTGGTATGAAATTCCCTGGTTTTCTTTCCCCCCAACAGGCAGATAACTGCCGGAAGCTTTATCTAACCACCGAAGGCGATTTGAAAATTTACTGGGATGAAAAAGACCTCACCCCGATTTTCATCAGCGGCAAAAACCTAAAATCTCTCCCCCCAAGTTTAATTGGAGTTAACCTAACCCGGGATGCTCTCGATAGCCTGACGCTAAACTTTTTACAGGAAAATCGAAATGTGGTGAGAATCGAAAATCCGAAGGAGGAATTCAAACCAGTATCTTATGGTGTGGATGAATTAGGGATGAAACACATCCGGTACCAGCAAATCTATAAAGGGATCGAAGTCTGGGGATGCGAAATCTACATGCACCTGAACGGAGATAATACTCTTAGCAGTTTCAATGGCCGCTACCTTCCCACGGCTTCCGGTTTAACCAGTGTTACCCCCGCTATCAGTGCAGAGCAAGCGATTCAAATCGCCAAAGACCATTTAATCTCTCCTCAAACTGTCTGGAGGGTGCTTCAAACAAAACTGGTGATTTATCATACTCCCGATCATATCCCTCACCTAAGCTGGCTTGTCGACATCACTGATGGATTTTCCAATCATTGGTTTTACTTCATAGATGCAAAACAGGAGAAACTCTTGGGAAGGATAACCAGAATCTACTACGACGGACCTGTGACTGGTTCCGGGATCGATCTGCACAACTTGACCCGGACTTTAAACCTATATCAGCTGGGTTCCACATATTACATGATAGATGCCTCCAAAGCCATGTTTAACAGCTCCGCCTCGACTATGCCCAATGATCCAGCTGGGGTGGTTTGGTCTCTGAATGCTCAGAACACGGATAATCAACTCTATCAGGTAACATCGAGCAATAAGAATTCCTGGTCTGATAAAGCTACGGTTAGTGCCTCTTACTATGCGGGATTGATTTATGATTACTACAAGAATGTGCATTCCCGAAACAGCATCGACGGAAATGGAATGAATATGCCTTTTATCGTACATTACAAAACGAATTATAATAATGCCTTCTGGAACGGACAGGCAATGATTTTTGGCGATGGCGATGGGACCAATTTCAGTAACATTGTCGGAGCACTTGATGTTGCCGCGCACGAATTGACGCATGGAGTTACCCAGCATACTGCAAACCTAATCTACCAGCTTCAGTCTGGAGCTTTGAATGAATCGTTCTCGGATGTGTTCGGAACCATGGTAGAGTTTTATGTGGAGGGTGCTGGTGGTGATTGGCTGTGTGGGGAGGACGTTTTCACGCCGGGGACACCCGGAGATGCCCTACGGGACATGGAGGATCCGGCAAGCAGCCATGTTCCCTCGGGCTACAAACAGCCCACCAAGATGAGCGAATATCAGGACTTACCCAATACCCAGGAGGGAGATTGGGGCGGGGTTCACATAAATTCAGGTATTCCCAACCGTGCCTGCTTTCTGGTGGCGGATTCCATTGGACGAGCCAAGACCGAAAGGATCTATTACCGGGCTTTGACCAACTACCTGACCCAGAATTCCCAATTCATCGATGCCCGTTTAGCTTTGTGCCAGGCAGCTGCTGATTTATATGGAGCCGACGGTAACGAGGAAAGAGCAGTTGAACATGCCTTTGATGTGGTGGAAGTTTTTGGTGACAGTGGCAGCCTTCCGCCTGACACTTTACCTCCGGTGGAAGGGACGGAATGGATAGCGGCTGTAGATGGCATAGATTCAACGCTATGGCGGATAGACACCACCGGAACCGTATTTCAGCAGCTCACCACTACCCGCGTATTCGGAAAACCTACCGCTACAGAAGAAGGAAACTATATCCTGTTTGTAGACCGTAACCATAACCTTCGGATAATTGGCTCCAGCGGAGAGGGTGAGACCTCCTTGAGTACTTCCGGTACAATTTGGAGCGTCGCCATCTCTCCTAACGGAAAAAAACTGGCTTATACCAGCATCTATGTCGATACCACCATCTACGTGTTGGATCTTGTTGATACCACCGGAGCCAGTGATAAGTCCTGGAAGATCAACCGGATCGCCGGATTGGAAGGATCGACAGCCTGGATGCTTTATGCGGAAGCTATCGACTGGAAAAGCGACAATGAATACATTCTTTTCGATGCCGTCACCATGAAAGTGATAAACTTGCAAGACACCACCTACTACTGGAGCATATACAGCATTCGAGCTAGTGATGGTGCGACCTGGCAGATTTTCCCTTCCCAGTCTGATGAGGTAAGCGTCGGCAATCCGGTGTATGCTTCCAACAATGATTACCTGATGGCTTTCGATTTCGTCAATGCTTATGGAGACTGTTATGTTTTAGGAGCCAATCTGGAAACCGGTGAAGTGGGTACTATAACATATAATTATGGTTCTCTGGGTTTCCCTTCATATTCCAATAACGACTCAAAGGTCATATACCAGTATTGTGACGGATATCAATACACTCTTTGGGTGGTGGGACTTGAAAGCAACAGGATAACTGGAGCTGGAAACGATTATCTATTTGCCCTGGACGGAAAATGCCCGGTATGGTTTGCTGTCGGAAAGAGACCGAGTGGAGTCGAAGATCAAGAGGAAACCAGCCAGCCTCCCTCTGACTTCGTGCTGGGGCAAAATTATCCCAATCCCTTTAACCCGGTGACCACTATTAGGTATGAAATAAAGAATTCCGGTTCGGTAAAGCCGGTTCACATTACCCTCTCCATCTATAATATTCTGGGTCAAAAGGTAAGGACTTTGCTGAATCAGGAGCAATTACCCGGTAAATATGAAATTATGTGGGATGGAAAGGACGATATACAACGTTCGGTTTCGAGCGGAGTCTATTTTTACAGACTGTGCAGCGGGGAATCAACGGTGTCCAAGAGGATGGTTTTGTTGAAATAATTTCAACGAGGGTGAAGGGTAAACAAATCTGTTCGTATTCACCTGTTACGTTGATAACCAAAGCCTACTTCGGTCTAAGGATACCATCATAATATCTTCCATCTTTTGACCTGTTCTATCATTTTGTAGTCGGTCATATCGAGCTGGAGAGGGGTAATGGAGACGTATCCTTTTTGGATGGCAGCATGGTCGGTATCATCCTCCTTCTCCCATACCGATGTCTGTTCTCCGATCCAGAAATAATTCTTACCTCTCTGCTTGATTTTCTCGATAACCACAACATTATGCAGCCTTTTCCCCAAACGGGTTATTTTAAATTTCCTCATGGTCTGCTTTATGTCCGGAACGTTCACGTTCAGGAAAGTGTCCCTGGGGAGTCCTTTTTTCAAAACATACCGGGCCAGCTTTTTTACGAAATTAGCCGCAGAATCGAAATGTTTCGCATCCCAGTTGACGTTGGAAACGGCTATGGAGGGGATATTTAAAATAGTTCCTTCCATGGCAGCCGCGACCGTGCCGGAATAAGAGACATCGTCACCCAAGTTAGGTCCGTGATTGATTCCGGAGATCAGTATATCCGGCTTTCTTTTCATAATAGCACGAATCGCCAGCATGACCGCATCGGTAGGGGTACCGCAGACGCTGTAAGATCTTTCCGAGAGCTTGTTGGTCTGGATGGGATAATCCAAGGTCAAAGAATGGCTGGTAGCACTCTGTTCCCGATCCGGCGCTACAACCCATACCTCACCTATTTTGGAAATCTCCTGGGTTAACGCCCTCAAACCCTCTGTGTTGATACCATCATCATTGGTTAATAAAGCTATCAAGTTCCCTCCTGCATTTGTGGAGTGTAAGATTGAAGGGCTTGTTGAAAAGATCGAATCCCAGGGTGCGATATTCCTATGAATGCATACGCGAATTCCCACCCCTATGAGCAAAAGTAATTTATCCCTCATAGAGCAGGGTTCACCCTGAAGGGCATTAAGTCATACGAAAATGATTCTTCTACACACTCTGTTGCTTTTCACTC
>JBDROD010000185.1:0-2579 GCA_043810415.1 Candidatus Zixiibacteriota bacterium
CCGGTAAGCCGCAGTACGACATGTATATCGAAACCGAGCAGGTGAGATTGAATCTCCCCCTTAGCGACACTCTTTTTCTCAAACCCCAGGAAGAGGGAAAAGATTATAGATTCACCAACTCCGCATCATCTACCCGGATTCCTTTCGAGCTGGTCAGCAACCATATCTACCTGAAGGTTAAGGTTAATAATTCTCCCCCTTTGAGCCTTATTCTGGACACGGGAGCGGGAGCAAACTGCCTGGATCTATCCAAGGCTGAGGAATTGGGGGATTAAAACTGTAGGAAAGGTGGAAGCCAAAGGAGTGGGTGGTTCTGCCGACGCTTCGTTTCTGCAGGTAGACTCGATCGTGGTGGGCGATTTGACCCTGATGGATCAAAAGATGGCATCCATTCAGCTGAATCAATTAGAGGTGTATGACGGCATGCCGATTGATGGAATTTTGGGTTATGATTTCTTCAATCGATTTACCATCGGGATTGACTACCAAAACCAGATACTCACCGTCTGGGAGCCGGATAGTTTTTCCTATTCCGGTCGAGGGGAGAGAATACCGATCGTCATTGAGGGGAATACCCCGCAGGTTGCAGCCAAGATCGACGGTGAATATGAAGGCATTTTTAGAATAGATACGGGCAGCAGAAGCAGTTTGGATTTACATGCTCCCTTTGTCCGGGAACACGAACTGCTGAAGAAATACCCGAAATATCTGGATGCCCCATCAGGTTTCGGGGTGGGCGGGGCGAGTAAGGGTGTGATCGCCAGAATCAAGAGTTTTCAAATAGGTAATTTTACCATCGATTCACCGGTTTGCGGGTTTTCCTTGGCTGAAGAAGGTGCTTTTGCCACCACCAAGAGTGCAGGGAACATCGGTGGTGGAATATTGAAAAGATTCAACGTGATCTTCGATTATCCGCGAAATCAGACGATCTTGGAAAAAAACAAAAACTTCGATATACCTGATAAATACAGCATGAGCGGACTGCTGTTGATGAAACAGGATGAGGACATCAAGGTATACGACGTAATCAAAGATTCTCCAGCGGAAAAGGTAGGAATAAAAGCTGGAAATCAAATCCTTGCTATCGATCACCAACCGACCAGCAGCTATTCCCTTCAGCAAATTAGAGAATTGTTAAATAAAGAGGAGGGGACCAAGATCACATTGGAGATAAAAAGTATGGATGGAACCAAGGAGGTCAAATTAACCTTAGAAGGGCTTATCTGATTCCAAAAGGAATCGACTAATTTTATCTGTCTTTCATAATATTAGATAGCTCATATTAAACCAAGAGTGTCTGATAAACCACAGATAGCTTCGCAATATTCTGCGGATGGAAGTAATTCCACATAACTCACCTTATAATTGTTGTCCAACCTCCTGCTATTTTGATTAATGGCATGAAGAAAACAAGGGATTATTTTAAAAAAAGAAAATATTCTTGTAAAATATGCTTGACAAAAAATTGTAGAACCGATATTATTTATACTCGATTTCGGCTTTTTAAGCTTAAACGAGGCAAGTTTGTAAAAGAAACCTAACAACCATCAAGGAGTAAGATAAAATGCGGTCAAAGCTTTCAGTTCTAATAATGTTGTTCCTATTGTTAACCTCCGTCTACGCCTGGGGTGAACAGAATTCTGGACCCGGAGTGGAAGCGGATACCTCAAACTATTTCACCATACAAAATTTCTTTCTCTCACCGTTTCAGTTGACTGACTATAACTTTTTGGGTGGCGGAGGAAGAGCCCGGGGAATGGGAGGTGCATTCTTTGGTATATCCGACGATCCCAGTGCGGCTTCATGGAATCCGGCCGGGCTATACCAAATAGACAAACCACAGATGCTATTGAGTTTCAGATCTTACATGCGCAGGTCTGATTTCACCAGTTCAGCCAATGGTCTCGATCTGTCGTACAGTGATAAATTAAAACGGGACAACAATGCCATCTCTTTTGCCAGCGTTGCCATTCCTTTCAAGATCAAGGAAAAGGAGTTAGTGGGTAGCGTGCTTTTCCAGAAATTGGCGGACATTTACCAGGAAAACAGGTACTTTTTTATCGCCGATTATGCCTTAATCTTGAACCCGGAGCAAACCGGCTATGATATCCTTTACAATTATCCGATGGGTCCTGTAAACGAAAAAATTACGGGGAGCTTAAACAGCGTAAACATCTCCTTCGCCGGAAAGATCTACAAATCTCTTTCTCTGGGATTGGGGGTTAATGTTTATGGCGGAAACTTCACCAGCGATGTAGATTTCTTTCGACCGCTGGTTTCCATCTTTTCCGTTTATGATAATGTGATCTTAATGAATGACACCACCGGTCTGAATGGTTATAGGTTCCGACCCCATATCAAAAGCGATTATTCCGGAGTCAATGCCACAATAGGCACCATGTATAAATATGATAAATTCAGTCTGGGAGCAGTGGTGAAGACCCCCTTCACCTTGAAAGAGGAAAATGATGTGAAACTTTACACCGACCTTATTGAAGGAGGAGTGATTCTGGCTACCGAGTCTATTCTGAGATCGCCGTTCTTCAAAACGGACCGTAAGTGGAAGATGCCTCTCATGA
>JBDROD010000186.1:0-2908 GCA_043810415.1 Candidatus Zixiibacteriota bacterium
GAGCCCCTCATCAAATTCGCTTTTTACTTCCACTGGACAGCGTTCGATACAATCACCACAGGCATTACATTTTTCGATATCAATATAGCGAGGTCTTTTTTTAACCTTAACTTTAAAGTTTCCTTCCTCTCCCTGGACATCTTCTACCTGCGCAGTGGTAATAATGTTGATATTAAGGTGTTTACCCACCTCAATCAGCTTAGGAGAGATCGTGCACATAGAGCAGTCATTGGTGGGAAAAGTCTTATCCAATTGGGCCATCACGCCCCCAATGGCTGAGGTATCTTCTACCAGAAAAACTTTGAATCCAGCATTGGCCAAATCCAAAGATGCCTGCATTCCTCCGATCCCACCCCCGACAACCATTACCGCCCCAACTTTGTTTCCCTTGTTTTTATCTGTATCAGGCTCGATTATCATTTTCCCTTGCTTTAATTCACAAACGTAATAATCCCTTTTTTTCGAGTAAACTCCGGGGGTTGACGATATGTCTGCCCAACCAGGAATCGATCCCGGATAAACCCAGAGATAGGCCCAAGAGCTCGGTGAAATAATAAACTGGAAGGTTGTAATTCTGTTGAAACGCCTGGGCTGCCTCAGCTTCTCGGGTGTCGAGGTTGGCCTGACATAGTGAGCATGCAGTTACAATGCAATCTGCCTCACTTTCTATCGCCATGTTAAAGAGCCGATTAACCAAACGCCGAACTATATCAATCCGGGTGAGAGTCAGGCTCCCTCCACAGCAATCGGTCTTGAATGACCACGGAATTGGTTCAGCCCCTAAAAGCTCCATAAGCTTGTCCATATTTTGGGGGTTTTCATGATTCTTTGCATCAGTCATCTTAGGGGGGCGAACTGTCAAACATCCATAATAACAGACTACCCGAAGGCCCTCGAGAGGCCTAATAATCTTAGCTCTGATCCTCTTTAATGGTTCAGGCTCACAGATATAATCCAGCAAATGATTTATTTTAATCCCCCCCGGATAGGTAAAGCCCAGATCATACCGAGATCCGTTTTCTTTCAGCTTCTTCTCGGCTATCTTTAAGCGGAGAAAACAGGCCGGGCAGGGCGTCACCATCTCGGTAATCCCGGTCTTTTCAGCCAAGGCCAGGTTCCGGCCCGGGAGTGCTATTGCCAGTGCCTCATTGGTCGTGTGGCCTGAACTAGCGCCGCAGCAATTCCAATCTTCTAGCTCTTCAAACTGCATGTCTAAAATTTTACCGACCGCCTGGATCGACTCCCCATATTCCCGTCCGGTTCCATGGAGAGCGCATCCCGGATAAAAGCAGACTTTCACCGTGAGCTACCTCGATTTTGTTTTCTTGAAGATATCCCTAACCTCTTTAACTCCCCGGATGGACGTGGGCAATAAAGGGAGCTTTCCCTTGGTCAGCATGGCCCAGCCAAGTTTGAGGTCATTTATCAGTTCACCTTTGGCCATCTTATCCTTAAAGTCTCCACTTTTTAAGGTGTAGGTTTGAATCATCCCTAATTCATAAACCCGGCCTCGCCTCCAAATTGAATCTAAAAAAACCTGATGAAAAATTGGAGCGTTACCCTCTTTTCCCACCGTTTTCGTCTGCATAGATAATTGCCGAAGCGTATCCATGACATGGGCAATGTCAATGTCATTGGGACATCGAGTGGTACAGGTCTGGCAGGAAGCGCAAACCCAGAGGGTAGAGCTACAGAGAATTTCATCTTTGAGTCCCATTTTAATAGCATGCATCAACTGATTGGGAAGGATGTCCATGGCGAAAGTGACGGGGCATCCATTGGAACACTTCCGGCACTGGTAGCAGGCAGAAACCTTTTCCCTGCTTAGGGATTCCACCTCTTTTAAGAAAAATGGTTTGGGCTCAAACAGTGGTTTCTTTTCTGTCCGCAGTGGCGCGATTTCTGAACTATTGAACTTTCTGGATGAACTTTCATCTTCCGAAGGAAGATTTGTCTTTTGAGACTCTTCTTCCTTTAAGCTGGTTTGTTCCGGCATAAGAATCCTCGTTTAAGGCAAGGGAAACAATTCTTGTCTGTCTTGGTGGGGAGGCTATTTAGGGGCTCGGTTGAAATTTCCCTGAGACTTAAACTTCCAGCCAGGAATGGGAGTATAGGTTTTTACCTACTAACACGCGGGCCGTTTTAGCATACTGAACTTCTTTTTCAGTTAAAGAAGAGAGTGCTGGCTCTTCTCCGTCCATTATCCTCCAAACCAGGTCGCAAATCTCCTGCATTCCATCATTGGCTAACTCAGCCAGCTCGGCATCAAAGGCATCCACAATCGCTGAATAAAGCGTTCCATACTTATTAAGCATTATCATATAGGTACGGTTCAAAATCCCACGTAAATGATCTGGGGCACCATTTGAAATATTAGATAACCCCACAGTAGTCTTGGCCCCGGGTGCAATGTCAGCTACCATACTCATAAATTCTGAACAGGATATAACTTGATTAATTTCCACTGACACCGGAGAGACAATGGGATCAATATAAATATCTTCGTTAGCAACCCCGGCTTGATTCGCCGCGTACACCAGTTCTGTTGCCATCAGTGCCCTTTCATTAGTATCCCGTGGCATTCCCTCCTTCCCCCACAGCAACGCAATCATCTGAGCATTATATTTAGTAACCATCGGGAGCATAATCTCCATCCGCTCCGGCTGCAATGAGATGGAGTTGATAATCGGCCGTGCTTTAGTAACGACCTTTAGTCCAGCCTCCATGGCTACTGGGTTGGTCGTATCTAAGGACAAGGGGAGGCCAGAAACCTCTTCCACGATTTTCACCATCCATTCCATTAATTTATCGCCTTCCTTCCGTGCTGGTCCGATGTTTATGTCCAGTGTATCGGCGCCCTTCTCCTGCTGTTTTATTGCCATCTCCTGGATGGGCTTTGGATCACGGC
>JBDROD010000187.1:0-11387 GCA_043810415.1 Candidatus Zixiibacteriota bacterium
TGGCCAAGGAGGGGATGATCCCGGTATTCGGCACCTATGGCGTATTTGCCGCGGGGAGAAATTTGGATCAGCTTCGGACCACGGTCTGCTACGGCGAATTCAACGTGCTGATCGCGGGAGCACACGGAGGCGTCTCGGTGGGACCGGACGGAGCCACTCACCAGGCGCTGGAAGACCTGTTCCAGATATGCGGTCTGCCCAACATGCACGTTTCAGTCCCGTGTGATTCCCTGGAGACGGAGAGAGCCACCGAGTGTTTTCTGTTTGACATCCAGGGACCCAAATTCATCCGGTTTGCCCGGGAGGCAACGCCGGTGATCACGGATGCCAATACCCCATTTAAATTCGGGGAAGCCAACATCTACCGCTTTCGTGGGGAGAAGGACAAATTCAGAGACGCTTTCGAGGTGAAGCTGGCATCGGAATACAAGACGGAGAACGAGGATTTGACCTTAATTGCCTGCGGACCGGAGGTGCCTGAGGCCATGCGGGCGGCGTGGATTTTGAAAGAAGATTTCGGTATCGAGTCGCGGGTGGTCAACATTCACACGCTGAAACCGCTGGACAAAAAAGTTATCGTCCGGGCGGCATTGGAGACCGGACTGATCGTGACGGCGGAGGAACATCAGGTAGGCGGATTCGGGAACTGGATCGCCAACGTGGTTTCTCAAGCGACAGAACTTTACAAAAAACCGATTCTTCTGGGAATGATCGGAGTGAAAGACAGATTCGGGGAATCGGGACAGTCGTGGGAATTGATCAAGGAGTTTGAAGTCTCGGCCGAGCACATAGCGCAGAAGGCGAAAGAGCTGTACGATATTAAAAAGAAATGAGAAATGAGTTTTGAGTATAGAGTTAAGAGTTTAGAGGGAAAAGCGAGGAGTTTCGAGTTTAGAGTAGAGAGTTTAGAGGGAAAACAAAAAGCAGTCATTAGTTATCAATTATCGATTATCGGAGGAGAATATGAAATTAGCAGATAGAATGTCGAGATTGGGGACGGAAACCGCCTTTGAAGTTTTAGCCCGGGCCAAGAAACTGGAGGCACAGGGGAAGGAGATCGTTCATCTGGAGATCGGAGAGCCGGATTTCGATACCCCCCGGAATATCACGGATGCCGCCATAAAGGCGCTCAACGAAGGGTGGACTCACTATAATCCGTCCGCCGGACTGCCGGATTTTAGAGAAACGATCGCCCAATACATCTCGAAAACCAGAAACATCCAGGTGAATCGGGATCAGGTGGTGGTCACTCCGGGAGCGAAACCGATCATGTTTTTCTGCATACTGGCCTTGGTCAACGAAGGGGATGAGGTCATATACCCTAATCCCGGTTTTCCCATCTATGAATCGGTGATAGAATTCGTAGGCGGCAAAGCAGTTCCGGTCCAGCTGAGAGAGGAGAACGATTTCAGGTTGGATACCGAAGAATTGAAAAAACTGGTGACCAATAAAACCAAGCTGATCGTCATCAACTCACCCCAGAATCCAACCGGTGGGATTCTTACCTATGACGATCTGAAGGCGATAGCCGATATCGCTATCTCCCGGGATATCATGGTCCTAGCAGACGAAATATACAGCCGCATAATCTACGAAGGGGAGCATCACAGCATCTCTACCTTTCCGGGGATGCAGGAGAGAACCATAATATTAGACGGATTTTCCAAGACCTATGCCATGACCGGGTGGAGATTGGGTTACGGGGTGATGAGAGAGGATCTAGCCGTTCTGATCGCCAAATTACAGACCAACTCCAATTCCTGCACCGCCAGCTTCACCCAGAGGGCGGGAATCGAAGCTTTGACCGGTTCCCAGGACGAGGTAGCCCGGATGGATGCCGAATTCAAAAGAAGAAGGGACGTCATCGTCGAGGGTCTGAATGCCATCCCCAGGATAAGCTGTAAAACTCCCAAAGGGGCTTTCTACGTTTTCCCCAACGTGAAGAAGATCGGATGGGAGGCAAAGAAATTGGCGGATTACATTCTGAATGAAGGCGGGGTGGCGGCTTTAGCCGGCACATCTTTCGGTAAATTCGGTGAAGGTTACATTCGACTGTCTTATGCCAACAGCATAGAGAACATTAAAAAGGGCGTGTCGCTGATAGAAAAAGCTTTACAAAAGATAAAATAGCCGTTATCTTGATTTGACGAGTTTTCAAAAAAATGAAAAATAATTAAAAAAAAGCTTTACATTGAAATAGAAAAGCCATATTTTTGCCATATCTTACCTGAGCAGAGTCATCGGAACCGACTCCTACGGAGTGACCCCTCGATTCAGTTGTTCAAAAATGGAGGGAGTTTTTGATATACTGGATAAAGAGTTGTCCCATACCCAGTCACATCTTATTGCAAATTATTGCAAATTTACATCCTAAACTTTTCGAGCGATCTGTCGATCATATAAGAGGTGAATCGGCAATAAGTTAATTAGCCGGATCGGTCTTTTTGAGGGCATGAATTATCATGGTGAGCATATTATGTTTCCGTGATTTGTGCGTTAATTGAACATTGAAGCATTTCTGCATCATATGGGAAATGTCCTATAACGTTTCAAGGCTGGAAGCCAAAAGGTAAGGGATACCGAACATATCGGAACAGATTCTGCTTGAAAAACCACACTGCATTTGGAAACACACTGAAGAGCAAGTCAAATGAAAAAACTAATTTTACGAAGGAGGTGAATGGCCAAAGTAAAATTAACATTTAAGTTAACGGTTTACGGGTAACTTTTCAACAGGAGGGAAGTAAATTGAAACAGAGAAAAATATTCAAGGTGGTGCTCGCCTGGAGCATAGTGCTTCTTATCTTTGGTACTGCAGCTTTTGCCGGGACCACCGGCAAGATCGCCGGAATAATCAAGGACACAGATACAGGCGAGCGGCTCCCCGGTGTAGCCATAACCATAGAGGGAACCACCATGGGAGCGGCAGCCAACGAAAAGGGGGAGTATTTTATCTTAAACGTGACCCCGGGAATTTACAAACTGAAAGCAAACCTGATTGGTTACACTTCAGTGGAGGTGGATCAGGTGCAGGTACTTTTGGATTTGACCACCACCATCAATTTTGAGTTGTCCGTGCAAGCGGTGGAGGTGAAAGGGGTCACCGTCACTGCCGAGAGGCTCATCTTCGAGCCGGACTTGACTTCCACTGCCCATATCACCACAGCGGTGGATTTGATCCATCGTCCGGTGATCAATACCGACGGAATCATCCAGCGAGCTCCGGGAGTGGTTTTTGACCAGATCGCAGGACCGATCAATCAGGGAACCCAAGGCACCGTTATCGGAAACGAAGGATCCCGGGTAACCGATACCGCCAATCCCGGCATCACCCTAAGGGGAGGACGTCCACAAGAAGTCGTATACATGGTGGACGGATTATCCATCACCGATCCGATACTGGCCGGTCAAGCCACCAACCTAAATCAGTTCACCATCTCCGAGTCGCAATTGATCGCCAGCGGGTTCAATGCCGAATACGGCAACGCCATGTCCGGTATTGTCAACTACGTCACACAGGAGGGAGGAGCCAAGCTTTCGGGAAGATACCAGTTCTCCACGGATCACATTAATGTCAAAGGTAATCAACTTCTTGGAGAGAAATATGATTTTGGTACGGCGGAGCATTTTCTTAACTTGGGCGGACCGGTGCCAGGTACCATGAATGAACTCTCATATTATCTGGCAGGAAACCTGTATCTAACCGACGACTGGAGTCCCCGACTACATAAGCTTCCCCATCACCAACAGCAGACCTATCGTTTACAGGGGAAGCTAACCTACAAGCCGACTCCTGCCATCACCCTGCGTGCCGGAGGCTTCTTAAACCGGAGGCAATATCAGAGGTTCAATCAAAGCTGGCTTTACAACCTGGATGGTTTTGACTGCACTCTGGAGAAAGCAAAACAGCTGTACGTAGCCATGACCCATAATCTGTCCAAGAGGACATTCTACGAATTGAAGCTGGGCTACTTCAACAACGATTTTACCATCGGCAGACTCAAAGACCGAAGTCTGTTGGATCGCGCTGCCGGTGAGAGAACCCAAACACCAGAGGATTCCATTGCTTTCGTGAGAGCGCATGAGGGTGATGTCTGGGATGGCCAGTGGTGGAAGGACTATGAATTTGCGTCACCCACGCCGGATACCAGTGTGTGGGACCGATATCAACAAAATCAGCAATTACAAGATTATCCTCTGGCGGTAAAAAGTATGTTCGTGTCAAGTTATGACACCAGGAATTTCCAAAAGAGAGGAAGCAACGTAAAGACTTTGAAATTCGACATCACCAGTCAAGTGAATTTCAACAACCAAATCAAGTCGGGATTTGAGGTCAATTCTTACAAGATCACCCGGCATTACAACAGTCTTCCCTGGGATGCTCAACCTTTTATTGATATCTATACATATAAACCTTTGGGTGCAGCCTTCTATGTTCAGGATAAAGTCGAATTCCAAGGTTTGATTGTCAACGTGGGCGGTAGAGTGGATTATCTCCGCAAAGAGGCTAAAGTTTGGGATAGCGATACAGCAGCTCCTTATCGTCCCGATTTGGAGCCGGATGGAGGGCGAACCAAGAAGGTAGATCCCAACATCACCTTCAGTCCCCGGCTGGGTATTTCCCATCCAGTATCCGATAATATGACCATTTTCTTCAATTATGGTCATTTCACTCAGCAGCCACGCTTTCTAGAGCTTTACGCCACTTTGGCTCCCAATCTCCAAAGAGCAAACAATCAAGTGGGTAATCCAGACTTGAAAGCAGCCCGAAACATACAATACGAATTGGGTATGACCCGAGCCATCTCTCGGGACATGAAGTTCAACATTACTGCCTACTACAAAGATGTCTATAACATGACCCAATTTGAAAGAATCTTCATCCCTCAAAGGACTTATGATGTTTACAAGAACTTAGACTACGCCAACGTGAAGGGGATGGAGATAACCCTGTCCCAGCGCCCGAGGAAATATGTCTCCTTTGACTTGAGCTATGTTTTGCAATATGCTTTAGGGACCAACTCTGATGCTGCGGACCAGTACGAGTTTCATTCGCGTGACGCAACCGATCCGGTGACCGGTTTACCCAGAGCTTTC
The DNA here is from genome assembly GCA_043810415.1 of Candidatus Zixiibacteriota bacterium. Taxonomy (GTDB): domain Bacteria; phylum Zixibacteria; class MSB-5A5; order MSB-5A5; family SM1-73; genus CAIVRH01. The sequence goes on from JBDROD010000187.1 coordinate 5,098, forward strand.
CCGCAAAATGTCAATCCTCTGGATTTCGATCAGAGACACAGCTTTGTGTTACAAGGCGACTTAAGATTCCCCCAGGATTTCAAGCTGGTGGCACTGCGAAGCTTCGGTATCAACGTAGTCTCCCAAGCAGGGAGTGGTCTTCCTTACACCAAGAGGGATTACAAAGGAAACCGTATAGGAAAGACCAACGAATATCGTAAACCCTGGACATACAACACGGATCTGACGGTGGACAAAAGCTTTGAGATAATGGGAAGGGAACTCAATGTATTTGTTCAGGTGATGAACCTATTTGACAGAATCAATATCCTAAACATCTATCCAATGACCGGGCGTCCGGATGAAGATGGTTTTAGTGTACCGATACTAGATCCTGGAGAGGATTCAGATAATGCTTATTGGAATTGGATAATGGTGAAGGATGCGAATGCAGACGGAGTGATCAGTGCAGAGGAAGAGTATGTGGCATACACTAATGCTTACAAGATATATGCCAAAGATCCAATGAACTATGGGCCTCCTCGACAGATCAAAGTCGGCTTTTACGTCGCCTTCTAAGGGTTGATGCCATGTCAAGCAAGTTTTTATGAAAAAAACGAATCCTTAAAAAGGAGTTTTGAAATGGAGAAATTCATTAAGAAACGCTCTATCATGGGTGGGTTCATCTTTCTTGGTCTTTTGTTACTAATTTTCCTACCCATCCAAAGCCAGGCGAAAAAGGGGAGCCTGGGAGTTTCCCCACCTCTGGCAAAGCCAGCCCAGAACGCCCATTTCGGAGCCGCATATTTCCGGCATGGTTTGGATATAAACGACTTCAGAGTACCCATGACCAACTATGCGGTTTTCGGGCAATTTGTCGATTTAGGTGCTTCTGGAGGAGAGTGGCCCAAAGGTTCAAACGAGTTCTATATTTACGGAGCTGGCATCTGGGTAGGCGGAACCGTGAACAACCGTTCTCTGCAGACTATGGCTTTCAAGAACGCAGGAAGCAACCGGGACAATGTTTTGTATGGAAGCATTACTGACCCCCGGGTGGTGATCGGATACAACCCCAGCGGAGGTGCAGAAGAGTTCTCCGGTTTGACTGACATATTTATCAGCGATCATCCGGAGTATTATGCCAGCACAGATTTCTGGCCCCTTCGGGATAATCTGGGAAATCCGATCATCGTGGGCATTGAAGACAGTTACACTGAATTTGATGATCAGGATGCCAACAGATGGGATGTAGGAGGAAACTCCAATGCCGGAGATGGTGTGGATATCGCCAAATTTGGTGTGGGAGTCAAGGTCATCGAGCGAACGCACTCGTGGAACTATGAGAACAACAAGACCATCCACTTCTTCATCTTTGATGTCGTAAACATCAGAGCAGACAAAGCACCGATTAGAAACTGCTTTTTGACCGTGATGTGTGATGCCGATGTGGGACCCACAGCTAATGATGATCTGGTTGGTTTTGACTACGGAAGAAATTTGGGTTATGTTTACGATAGTGACTTCGCGGAGCAAGGCTTTGCCAGATTACCGGGCTTTTTGGCATACAAATTCCTGGAAAGTCCGGTTGCCACCTATGATGTAGACTTGAACGGAGATGACAAGATCGACAACGATTCGGTTCTTATCAATAATGTATGGGTAAAGGACGTAAAAAAAGGTCAGAAATTGGGGTTGACCTCCTTTAAGACCTCCAATCTGCAAACGGGTGACCCGGATACAGAGCAAGAGAAATTTCTAATTATGGCGGGCCACAACTACCCAGATGGAGGAAATCAAGAATATGCTCCATTTGATTTAGGGACCGGAACCAGTGCAGTGGATCAAAGAATCTTCCAGAACACGGGACCATTTCTCTTGGCTCCAGTGGGTGAAACGGTAACGGACTACATCTGGGCTTGGGATTCGAACGGTGATAGTCTAAGAGTCGTTGACTCTGTTACAGTAGTAGGTGACACGGTGAGGATAACGGTAGCGGTAATGATGGCTCCGGATGAAGAAGAGCTTCCTAAGATAGCGGATATAGCCCAGTCGATTTATGACATTGGCTTCATTCTTCCCAGGCCTCCGAATAAACCAAATGTCACCTTAGTTCCTGACGATAAGAAGGTTTTCATCAGCTGGGACAATGTGGCGGAGCTCTCCGAGGACCCATACTATGAATTCACCAGCAATCCAGCCAATGCTTTGTATGACCCTAAATACTTAAAGATGGATTTCGAGGGCTACCGGCTTTACCGCAGCGGCACCGGACTTCCCGGCACCTATCAGCTTTTAGCTTCATGGGACAAAACCAGTGTCACCCCGCGGCACGTGGATGTCAAGCAACTATCCGGTTCCACTTTCCTGGGAACGGTCGGTTACGATAAGGATAATACCGAGGATTACATCCTGGCGTATGGCGGAACATCACTTTTCACCGGGCAAAAGTATTTAATCCAGGTGAAATCTGATACTTCATTTGCGGTCACCAATTTAACTTTGGGTGTGGGTATACCGCCAACCGATGAAGCAGATCACTGGTATAACACGGGAGAGCCACCATATGTATTTGAGCTCTTTGATGCTGATTTCAATAGCACTTATGATTCCGCTCACATAGCTGACGGAACATATGATCACTATTTCGACGGTTGTAATCTCTTAGTGGGTGGAATGGTGATCAATTTCACCGGAGATGATCCCTCTTACATTCCCTCGCAAGATGTCATATTTGAGATAACCGGATACTTGGAAGAGCCGGAGGGGAATAACGTAGAGCTGGCATACGCATATACGGATACCGGTTTGATCAATGGGATGAACTATTACTACGACGTCATCGCTTACGATTTTCAACCTTTCGCATCTCCCCGCAGCCTGCAGAATGGAATAAAGGGGATTGCGGTAACACCCCTTTCAAATGCCACCGGTCTTCAGCAAGCCTCTGCCTATGATGTGCAGCATACCAAGGGAGGTAGTGATGGCACGGTAACGGTCTCCGTGGCTGAACCCGCCAGCGTTACCGGACACGAGTATCAAGTTGGATTCTTTGGAGACGATTACCCATTTATGTGGTATCTAAAGGATCTGACTACGGAGATTAACGTTCTGGACAGCATGACCAATCAGCTGGGCAATGAGGAGTATCCGGTGGTGAATGGAATAGTGGTGAATGTGGCAGGTCCAGCCCTGGGAATCTCCGGATGGCAATACATCCCATCTGCAAACCGATTCTTCACCGGTGTGAACTGGGGGGGAGCATCTTTGGGAGGCGGTCTGGATCTGGGAGTCAACTGGGGTTGGGGAACAACGGTGACCGCATCTCAATATGTGACTATCGAGATGAGATTCTCCGCTACCGAGCGACAGAAGGCATATGACTACTTAAGAGGCGGAACGCCCAACTACAAATACGAAGGTTTCTTCGAGGTTCCATTTACGGTATGGGATGTTACCTCCGATCCACCGCGGCAAATTAACGCTGCTTTTGTGGAACAGAGCGGAAATGCTTTATTTGACAGCACCTGGGGACCGGGCTTGAGCAACTCGGCTAGAGAGTATCTTTTTATCCTTCTTAGCGATTACTCCGACACTCCAGATCCGTATTATACCAGCAGGCGCATATACAACGACGCAGCTGATTTTGACATTCTCTATACTGCCTGGTTTGTGGCGAGAGAGGATGCAGAAGGGAATCCCCGTACCTGGACAGAGGGGGACATTTTCCGAATCACTCCTTATTTTGTGAATCTACCGACAGATGAATTCACATTCAAAACCACCAAGAAGGAAATCGTTACATCGATGGTCAACTTGAACGACATCAAGGTGGTGCCCAATCCTTACATCGTTCGGAACAACTGGGAGCCGAGCGGGGATTACTCCCGCATCGCCTTCACCCACCTGCCAGACAAATGCACCATCCGGATCTACACCCTATCCGGTGACCACCTTCGCACCTTGGAACATGACAGCCCGGATTTGGATGGGAACGAGAATTGGGATCTTTTAACCAAAAACAACCAGAAGATCGCTTCCGGAGTCTACATCTATCATGTGGAATCACCGTACGGGGAAAAGATCGGGAAGTTCGCGGTAGTGCGATAACCGGTAAAACGTAGAGGAGGTAATTATCATGAAAAAAATTCTCATATTCCTGCTGTTGATCCAGTTTGTCTGGTTTGCCGGTGAGGCGATATCCGCGGAGTTCGACAATCTGGGAACAGCGGGCGCTCAGTTTCTAAAAATAGACGTGGATGCCCGGGTGGTGGCTTTGGGAGGCGCCAACGTGGCTTTTTCCAAGGGAGCGATGGCGCTTTACTACAATCCTGCGGGAATTGCCAACATGGAGAAGCGCAGTCTGGCATTCAGCTATACCGACTGGGTTTCGGATATCAAATATAACTACTTTGCCTACGAGACTCCGGTTCAAGGATTTGGAAACGTAGGAGTTCACGTTGGCGTTTTGACCATGGGTGACATGGAGGTGACCACCACGGACCTGCCAGAGGGAACCGGAGAAACGTTCGGGGTAAATGGCTGGGTGGTAGGTATCAGCAATGCTTACCAGTTGACCAACCGATTCTCCTTTGGCATTACCGCCAAGTACATCAGGGAGCAGATCTCCGATCTTTCTTCCAACGCCTTAGCTTTCGATTTTGGCACCTTGTACTATACCGGTTTTAGGACTCTGAGGATTGCCATGTCTACCCGGAACTTTGGAACGGATACCAAATTCGACGGGAAAGAGCTGGAGACAACTTTCGATGAAGACAACAATCCGAGCACCGCACCCATAATTATAAGGAAAAAGACCCAATCTCAGCCTCTGCCGCTGATGTTCAGGCTGGGAGTGGCTTACGATTTCGAGTTCAACGAGCAGAGCAAGCTCATGGCGGTACTGGACGGATACAACACCCGGGATCGGGGACAACAAGCCAGTTTGGGACTGGAGTACAGCTGGAGAGATCAGTTGGCGGTCAGAGCCGGATATAAAATGAGAACGGATGAGGAAGGGTTGGCTTTGGGTGCAGGTTATGATTTCGATATCCCCAGGTTCGGGATCATCGGTATCAACTATGCCTGGGCCGATTTCGGCAGGCTGCAGAACTCACACCGGTTCAGTCTGATGATCAACTTCTAAGATTCAGCCGCAGAACATAACGCCAGTCTTGTTGGATGAAACAGGACTGGCGTTTCTTTTTTCGTCTATCGTTCGTCGTTTATCGGTTGCGGTTAGGTCTCGTTTTTCGAAAATCGGAAGTCTTAATTCGGGAAAAACCTTACTTGAGGTGAAATGTTAACGATTGTAGTAAATATCGTTGGTTTTCGTTTTTCGATTGCATATCTAATGTATCCGAATTCTGATCGTTTATCGCAAATCGATATAAAAGTTTTGTCGAAAAGGTCTAAAGACCATTTTCGACCTACAAGAGCTTCGAAACTTGAGTAAAAAAGCAATTCTTTATTTATAATCACTCGGAAGCTCTCTTTTTCCCGGTCCGTCATATTCGAAGTTCCAATCGCCCAGTTTACGCATCGGTTTTTCCCGGGTCATCTCCTCGTAGACGTGAGCTACCAGCCCGGGGACGCGGGAGATGATGAAGAATGCCTTTCCCAATCTCCAATCAAATCCCATGTCGGATATGACCGCAGCAATGGCGCCGTCCACATTTATGGGGAGCTTTTTGCCCAAAGAGACGGTCAATTCCTTTTCCACCGCCTGAGCCAATTCCAGGTGCCTGCCGTTGAAATTCAATTCCCGGGCAATCTCAAACAGCTTGACGGTCCGCGGGTCGGTCTCGTGGAGGCGGTGACCGAAACCCGGGATTCGCCTTTTGGCGTATATGGAATCGGATACCAGATCCTTAGCCAGAGAATCTATCTCCCCGGATTTCTTAGCCCATTCCTGAAGAATCCTGGCGCATCTCTCGATGGCTCCTCCGTGCACGTCTCCGATGCTCAACACCCCACCAGCTACAGCTGCATTAAAGGAATTCCCGGCAGAGAGGACGCTCCGGGCGGAGAGTACCGATGGAGGGGTGACCCCGTGGTCGATGCTGGAGACCAATATGGCTCGCATCATTTCCGATTCATCTTTTCGGGGTAACTCCCCTTTTAAAGTCAGAAAGACTGCGTCGGAAAAAGAGAGTTTTTCCATCAACTCGGTAATGTCATAACCTCTGACCCTTATCTCCCCTTTTTTAATCTCGGTAATGGCGGTTTTCCATTTATCTTCGCTCATGTTACCTCCTGACATAACATTGTAAATGACAGACAAACATACCGAAAATTTAAGCAAAGTCAATGAA
>JBDROD010000188.1:0-5921 GCA_043810415.1 Candidatus Zixiibacteriota bacterium
GAGCTAATCTCCCCCCTTTAACTAAAGATACGTGTTTGCGGATGGCGTTGATCTCCTTAATATCGGCTCCGCATCTCAGAAGCTGATCGGTAAGCTTAATCTTATCTTTTAGATTTATTCCCGGAACCGGAGAGATTAAAAGAGAGGAACCGCCGCCGGAAAGAAGGAGAATAACCAAATCGTCCTTAGTAGTACGGGACAGAAGTTTTACAATCTTTTGAGTAGCTTTTAATCCGCCTCTATCCGGCAGAGGATGACCTCCTTCCAACAGTTCGACTTTATTCAGGGGAATCCCATAACCTTTTTTGGTAATGACTATTCCGGAAAAGATTCTCTCCCTTAAAATTTTCTCTAAAGCCAACGCCATTCGAGCGGATGCCTTGCCCGCTCCGATTACAAAAATCCTACGATCTGGTCTTAGATCATAAGAGAGGTTGTTCACCCCTAGACTTCCTCTCTTCAGGTGAATGTGCTTTTTTATGGCAAGGATGGGGTCGCAGGCTTTTATAGAGTAGAGCAGAATGGACAAAGCATCTTTCCTGAGTGATCTATTCATCTTCATCGTATTTTTGAACTACCGATTATCCTCTTCCACCGCCTCTTTCAGCTTGTCCAGAAAATCCGGAATGGCGGAGGTGACCCGGTTCCAGTTGGGTATCTCCGGCGTGTTTAACGGATCTTCCAGAAACTCCCGAGCGGCGATCTTGATCCCCTGACAGAACGCCTCCACCGCCGAAACCTCCGCATGCCGGTCGAAGTAGAGCTGGTTGATGGAAGCGTCATCCTCGTATCTTTTGATAGTATCCTGGGCGGTTCTCAGATAGGTGGATTCCAAGGTTCGCAAAAGCCCGGCGGAGATGATCACCCCTTCGGTGGAAAGGGTCCGGAAGATGGTCTTGGTGATGTCCACACACATTTTCAAAAGTCCCTTCTGCGGGTCGCCTTCGGAAAGCTCGTGGTGTTTATGTTCGAAGGTTTCCATCAGATCCACCTGACAAATTCTTTTGGAGACACAGTTGCGATACACCTCGGTTAAAATCCCCACCTCCAGTCCCCAGTCGGAGGGTATCCGGTTCACCCGAGCCAAATCGATATCCAGGCTGAACTCCCCGGAGAGCGCATAACGGAAGCTGTCGAAGTAAACCAAGATGGGCAGGTATCCCAATATCTTCTCCAAAGCCCGAATCAGGGGGGTGAAAAACAATCGGGTGACCCTTCCGAACATCCGATCGGTCACCCGGCTGTAAAATCCCTTGCAGAATTCATAGCCCATGTTGGGATTGGCCAGAGGATAACACAGCCGTGCCAAAAGCTCCCGGTTGTAGGTTACAATATCGCAGTCGTGAAGAGAGATCACCTCGCTTTTCTCGTTGGCGATCACGTAGCCCATGGCAATCCAAACCGACCTCCCCTTTCCGTCCGTTCTCAAAAACAGCTCGTTTTTCTCCAGCAGTTTGTACAGCTCACCGATCCGGGGACCGCTGCTCCAGACGATCTGTATCTTGAAATCGAATTCGGACAGAAATTTCTTAGCCTGGCGGAACTCCATGGTGTCGGTCCGGTTCATCACCACCACGATCTCCTCCAAATACCTCACTCCGGTCAAACATTTCAGAATGTTTTTGAAAGCCTCCCCTTGAGAATCGGAAAAGGTGGTGGGAAGGATCAACGCCACCGGTCGGTGTTGGACATGTTTCAAAAGCTCCGCTTCCAAATCCTCCAAACTGGATTTACCCAGACGGTGCAGGGTGGAGACCACTCCGGTTTGATAAAAATCGCTCATTATTCATCCCTCCTTTCTTGCAGTTCTATCTGCATAAAAGGTAGACCGATCATCTGAATCAATCGTTATCTCATTCTCATTATAACCAATGTTGGTCAACCGCTCAAGAGATTTGTTTAAAAACCGTTCCGGAAAAGAAGTAAAATATTCTATCCTGAAGATGACGAATATCCGGTAGGGTGGCTAATCCTTGCTGCATACGCTTATCAAAAATATAAACGGTAATCCGAAGCGTAATAAAATCAGAATAGACCAGTTATCTTTTAGGTTAATTCAAGTTTTTTCCCCTTAAAGTGAATAGTTACTAGTTAATAAAACCTATTGGATTAAATTTCCCTGCAACCGTTAGATAGGATAATAAAAATGGTGGGAATGAAAACCGCTTCGACTCTGAATTTACTTCTTAAATGGTAGGGCAGGACAGAATTCTCTTTGATGACATCTTCGGCAAGCCAATTTCTTCAATCCCACCTTCTCTATCCACAAGACTAAAGTATAAACAAAAAAGAACATCAAAAAGAAGAGACTTTTTTCCATAATTAGTTTAACAAAAGACGCTAGCAGAGGGACTGCCCAGAGCAGGTGCAGAAATATGGCATAATTATACTGTTCGGCGTACCGGGACTCGTCACCCTTACCGTAAAGATAAGCCGCCACCTTCCCCCAGCCGGTATTGCATGCCCGACCATAATAGAAACAATTAACGCAGCGGGATAAAGGGAGTACCAGGGTCAAGGCATACAAGGCATACAGCGCATAGATGATTCCCAACACTGGTTTTATCTGGGAAAGTATAAAGACGCCTAAGATAAAAGTAATGGTGAGGATAGTCCAACGGACGAATATCACCCATTTGGGGTAAGTTTCACAATAATTGAAACCGTCTCTCTTGGTAAGCTGTTCCATATTATTTTCTTTCCATTTGTCTGAATCCTCGTCTGTCAAGTTTCCTCTTTAGTTTATGGATTTTATAAAAAAAAGCAATCTAAATTTGCAAATGATAGGAAAACGGTTTTCCGCAGATCGGTAAAGAATGCAATGATTACTCCTATGTTACTTTATGAAACACAAGAGGAATCTGATCCTCACCTAATTTGAATAAAATCAGGATTATCCGTGAGCCGTCAGCGGAGAACAGTAGATATAAAAGGAGCGGGCATCTGAAATAAAAGGGGGTTTTAAAGGGGGGCAACAAATAAACACAAACACTCAGACAACCCGCTCCTGGGCTTTTTTTATTTCTACTCTGGTAGAAACACAAATATTTGCGTTAAATTTCGGTTTATTTCACCGGGGATGGTCCTCCTTTGAACAAATAATTGATCAAATAAACCAAATCTCCCAGATCGATTATACCATCATTATTGGCATCGCCGGAAGCATAAGGATCCGGCATCGTTCCACCCTGATACAGGAAATTTATCAGAAAGACCACGTCGCTGATCGTAATGACGCTGTCACCATTAGCATCCCCGCGAACGAAATTGCCCGATATCACTACCGCTTTCTGGATATTGCTCCAGGTGCCCCACTGGTTTTGAATGTCTTTAGCCCGGACCTTATAGTAATAGGATCCCTGACTATGCCCGGAGAGCTGATAGGATGTGTCCGTAATGGTATTGGACAAAGAGGTGATCGAGGAATATCGCTCGAATGGGAATATGTCGTCGGCATAAAAACCTTCGTAGGAAAGATAACCATCTGTTACGTAGCGCATGCGCAGATATATATCTTGTCCCGCATAACTGGTCAGACTAAACTTGCCCTGCACCCACCCTCCAGACTGACCGGTGATTCCATTCCCTAAATTTGTTCCGTTGGGATTATCGTTGGTGGTGATGTTTCCCGGAATGGAAAAGAAACTGCTTCCACCATTTGTGGAAATCTCCACATATGCATAGTCCCAGTTATTTTCGGTATAATACCAGCACCATAATTTAAGACTGTCGCCGGAAAGAACATAGATGCTGTTTATTGCGGTTACTTTGTTATTCAAACCATCCCCTTGACCCGAATAGAAGCTATGAGTGGCGGAGTGATTTCTGGCAGTGGAGACGGTGAAACCGTTTAGATCCCAATCTGAAGAGCCGCTCTCCACGTCGTAAGTGACCCTTTCGAATCCGCTCATCTCCGTCAATTCAAAAGCAGTAGCGGGATTCAAGGTATCATGATGGGACCAGAAAATGGCGAAATCGGGATAAACCGTGTCTATCTCCGCCAAGATTGGTGAAATGGGAGCGAGAATTTTGTACGGATTGTCTGCCAGATCTGCAAACAGGATACTGGAATACAACTCCTGTTGACACAGGGGTATAATCCGGCTAGAGGGGGGCCAAAAGTAATCATCCTGATTCCCTATTTCCGGAGAAATCGCCAGTATCATCGGTTTGGAAATGGTATCTCCGTATTCCCAGTCGATGCTTCCTCCATTTACCGGATATAACAATTCCCAGGGTGTGCCCGGAGTATGGTTGTTCAGCACCGCCATGGTCTCCGCAATGGCTGAAAATATGAACTGATGAGGGGTATATATGGTAGCATAACCCCAGGGATAAAGGTTATAGTTTCCCCACGCGTGATTATCCAGAGACATTACGAAATGATGGCTGTTGATGAAATCCCTGATCACCTGGGTGGTTGGTTCAGAAAAAGCCGAAGTTCCCCGATAGGTTTCGTCTGAACAATAGGGGCTGGACCCTTCATCGTCGTAACCCCACATATATCCCCAATTCCGGTTTAAATCTATCCCGTAATCTCCCCCACAGTTGCGACGGTTTTTTCGCCACATACCGCCGCCGTTGGGATTGGTGGTGCGATTATACTCATACCCGTCCACGTTGATGATGGGAACGAACCAGAGCTCCCGATTGTTCACCAAGTTGGTAGCTACCGAGTCGGTTCCGTAATGGGTCAGAAGATGCCACATAAAATACAGGAGCGCCTCCATGCCTATGGGTTCCCGAGCATGGGTCAAACCGTTATAGAAAACCTCCGGTTCATCTTCATCCACGTCCGGATTGTCCGATATCTTCAGCGCCCAGATAGCTCTTCCCTCCAGAGTGTTGCCGATATTTATCTTGCTGGTGGTGATCGAAGGGAATCGGTTATGCATCGAATCCAAAGCCGCCATCATGTCGCTATAGGTGTGATAACCGCCCATGTACTTGGTTTGATCCAGACGGCTTTGCAAGAACGACACCAGATCGTCGTGCACTATCCGGACGTTATATCCCATCTGCCTTAGTCGATCCACCCCGTCCTGATCGGTGATGATCTCGATATATTCCCCATATTGGACATAGGCGATATCCAAATTGAGTTTAAATATCTCCTTCATCTGCCCCTTGTCCGAAAGCAGGATTCTCGCTTGCTTAATCTGCTGGGCCGAAACAAAAGAGGAAAAGAAAAACAGCCCACTTATTAAGAATACCACCACCCCGACCACTATTCGACTTCTCATCACGTCCTCCGCAAAGACCTGTATTTATGTCTTCCTGTGGTTATATGTCAAAAATCAAAATCCCTCACATCCGATGAAAAGAATCGGAAAATTTAAAATCTATCTACACTTAGAAGTAATTCCCTCGTAAAAACGAAGTTATATAAGGAAATCTTCCTACTGAAACCAATATAATCAAAATTTCGATTTTGTCAACCTAAAGTTCTGTTAAATATCCTCTCCACCCGAACTAGAAAAGATATTCAGCACCAAACCATCCTTTATTTCTTTTCCGTTCCGGTGGCGGGGGCTGATTCTTTGCTTTCCGATTCTTTTCCCTTGGCGGGGGCTTCCGATTTCTTTTCTACCGGAGAAGGAATAGGAATCCCACCCTTTAACATTCCCCTGGAATTGTCGAATACGGGGAATACGCTTTTAACGTCCGGAGTGACGAACTTCAGCACGTTGAAAGGTCTTACCCAGGAGGTATCAATAAATATGTCCTGAAATTTGGTATTCTTGGGAAGGGTGAAGTATATTCTCGCCACCTCTCCGTCTCCCTTTGCCAGGGGGGGCTTATTCCCGGACATGTCTGCCACCAGACCGATCAAAACAGTTTGTCTGACCGTATCGACCAGCTGGGTTTTCATGTCGAATTCCTCGGTTCGGGTACGACGGAATCTGACCGAATCGCACCGG
>JBDROD010000189.1:0-2408 GCA_043810415.1 Candidatus Zixiibacteriota bacterium
TGAACCATGGACAATAAACCTTGTTCATCGTCTAACGTTCATCGTTCATTGTTTAATGAGGAGGTAACTATGGTACTGAAACGGTTCGCAAGTCTTTTCACTATTATCACTCTTTGCTCGCTTCTTCTGGTTTCCTGTGCTGGAGAAAGAAAAAGGACGAAAACCGGGGCAGGGATTGGAGCGGTGGCTGGAGCAGGTATCGGGGCCGTCATCGGGCATCAATCGGGCCATGCAGCCGGAGGAGCGGCAATCGGAGCGGTTACTGGCGCCTTAATTGGTGGGGGCATAGGCTATCATCTGGATAAACAGGCGGAAGAGTTGCGAAGGGTTCAAGCTTTAGAGGTAAAACAGGAGCGTGACCGCCTCATCGCGACCATGCCCAATGCCTTATTATTTGATTTTGATTCTGCGGTTATTAAACCCGGTGCAGTCCAGAGCTTAACTGAGGTGGCGGGAGTTCTTAACCGGTATCCCGAGACCAAAATCACGGTGAAAGGCTATACTGACAGCACCGGGAAAGAGGTATATAATCAGGAGCTTTCCGAACGGCGGGCCAATTCGGTAAGAAATTTCTTTATTGCCAAAGCGGTAGACGCATTAAGAATCACTGCGATCGGTTTTGGAGAACAATTTCCCATAGCCAGTAATGATACTGAGGAGGGGAGACAACAAAACCGGAGAGTGGAACTGGAGATAGTACCCACTGAGGCAGCGGCGCGCCAGGGCTAATAACCGAGTCATTGCGAGGGACGAAGACCCGAAGCAATCCCCAGATTGCTTCACTTCGTTCGCAATGACAATTAAGTCGCTCTAAATCAGCTCCTTCATCTCCGATTGGAGAATGCGGAGGCGGTTATCCATGGTCTGAAGTATCTTCTTAAGATTTATCTCTAATGAACGGTAATCATTATCTTTTTTTAGTAATTGCTCGATCTTTTCTTTCCAGGCTCTGATTGTTTCGTCTTCGATCTTTAACCGTTCTAACGCCACCTTCTTTGTTAACATTACTTCGAGCTTTTTATCGAGTTCCAACCCCAGTCCCTCCTTAATTGCAACTTCAGAATACAGAATTCAGGAGACAGAAGATTAAAATTTCTTTATTCTGAATTCTGACTCCTGTATTCTGACTTCTGTGTTATTACGTATGCACAAGCCGGTCTTCCGGCAATTGGTATTCTAAAGAACGGGCTAACTGATAAAAGTCAGAGCCTCTTTTAATATATCGAATCTTCGCCAGCAGGGTTTTAGGGTCAATGAGTTCATGAAAGGGAACATACTTTATCTGCATTTGATCTTCGACACTTACCATCACCCCGGATAACCCTTTTTGAAACACTGCACGAAATGCCCCCACTCCCAGTTGGCTTCCCAGCATCAGATCAAAGGCCGCTGGCTCCGCACACCGGGTCTCATATCCAATCTGTTTAGCCCGAACCTTAAGCGGGTTTTTTGGGTTTAGATCTTTGTATCTTTGCTCAAGATGGTTGGCGATAATTTTTCCCACCTCAGCATCACCCAGCACAACATTTCCATGTTTGTCTTTTCGGGTTGGCCTCAGCTCATCGGGCAAAAATTCGGCTAAACCTTCACTGATACAGACCACACCGTATTTTTTTCCTTCCTTGGCCCGTGCTTCCATCAAAATAACGAGATCATCCACAAGCTTATCGAGGCTAAATTCTCCTTTAATGTCCTCCCCACTGATCATGCGGGTTGCCTCTCCGGCAATGCCGGCAGCATACGTGAGCCATCCGGTTTTTCGTCCCATGATTTCGAGGATAAACCAGCTATTGGTGGAAGTGGCATCAGCCCCCAGGTTGCGGATTTCAGTGGCGGCAAAGTTAGCCGCTGAAGTGTACCCAAAGGTCCAGTCTATGCCTAAGTAGTCATTGTCAATGGTTTTAGGAATATGAACGATAGACATGGGTTTTATATCGGGCACATGGTACTGCATTAAATAAAGGTAATTAGCAGTCTTAAGGGTATCATCACCGCCAACGGTGACGAGGCCGTCAATTTCGAAGAGCTCCATCCATTTATAGACATTCACTAATTTCCTATTTTTTTCCGGATTGGTGAGATCATGAATGGAAGAAATTCCCTTGCCCGGATTGGCCCGGGAGGTTTTTATAATGATTGCTTTGTGGTTGCGGATTCCGGAGACATCAGCTAACGCAAGTATCTTGTAATGCTCATTGGGCGACAAGGGGCTGGCTTCATCAAACTCTTCAAGAAATTCAAATCCCTGCATAAACCCGTACACTTCAACCCCCACATTGATAAAATTCATCACTGCCGCTGAAATGACTGCATTAGCAGCCGGTGCTGGACCACCGGAGAAAATGATTCCCACATGCTTGACCTTTGGCTGTTCCATGCCGTGTCCCCCTCTTTGTTGCTATTATCAC
>JBDROD010000190.1:0-6150 GCA_043810415.1 Candidatus Zixiibacteriota bacterium
GAGTTGACATTATCCGTGGCGGTGATTACCACCCGCTTGACTACATCCATCTTCTTTCCGCACACGATGGCGACATTGCAGGGAGTCTCTTTGAGCACCATATCCACTACGGTGGTCAATATCTTATCCAGCATCTTCTCCGACTGGCTGCGTCCCAGGATGATGAAGTTGCAATCTTTCTCCTCTGCCGTCTCAAGGATCCCGTGGGAGAGGCGGTGAGAGAGCTTGATCAGCTTATCGAACTTAACCTGCTCCCGGCGGGCGAAATTTTCCGCCCGGGACAAAAGCAGTCTTGGTTTGGAAAAATCGGTCAGTCCCTTTTGTAATGGGGTTCCATTAGGGATCTCCACCACGTTCAGCGCAATCACCTCCCCCTCGAATTTTTTGGCGATGGCACAGGCGGTTTGCATGAGCATTCCCATGGTATCCGGATTATTCAAAGCCACCAGGATATCGTACTCTTTCATCTCCTGCCGACGCAAAATCTCTTTTAAATGCCGGTGTTTTTCTACGGTCTCCTTCTGTCCTTTGGAATAGGCCAGATAGACCAAACTTCCCAATCCCAACCAGCCCGCTCCCATCAGGTACGTTCGAGGGCTCATGAAAGCCAGGATCACCAGGTTGGAAGCGATGGCCAAAAGCGGGATAACCGGATGCCAGGGCAGTTTGAACGGACGCTTAAGCCGGGGTTCCTTTCTGCGCAACATGATAACCGACAGATTCACCAAAATGAGGGCAAACAGATAGCAGAAGTTGGCTAAATGCGCTACGAACTCCACCTCCCCGGAAAGGCAGAATATCAGAACTACTATCCCCACCACGGAAACCGCCGTATAGGGGGTTTTGAATTTAGGATGCAGTCGGAAGATTTTACCGGGAAGATATCCGTCCCTTCCCATGGCGTAGGTTTGGCGCGATGCCGCTAAGATAGTGGCATTCAAGGCGGAGGTGGTGGACAGAAGCCCTCCTACCAGAATGAAGAGAAGCCCGTAATTTCCCAAAACCTTCTGAGCAATCAAAACTAAAGGTGCGGCAGACGTTCCCAGTGTCTGATAATCCAAAATCCCCGTAGAAACCAAAACCACCCCCACATATATCAACATGGGGATAAAAAGCGAAAGCAAAATTGCCCGGGGGACGGTTTTAGTGGGATTCTTGATCTCCTCCGAGGCGCTGGAGATCAGCTCAAATCCAAAAAAGGAGATGTAGATCAAAGCCGTGGCAGAGATGATACCGGTGAACCCAAAGGGGGCAAAGGGTCGTAAGCTCTGAGTTTTCACGTGAGGAATACACAATGCTATGAAGATAATAAGTATGACCACCTTACTGATGGTGAAGTAATTTTGGGTTTTTCCGCTTTCCTTGGCTCCTTTTATATTGACCGCGATCAAAAGGAAAGCGATGGCAAAAGCGCTGAATTTTACGTGAGGTGAAACCTTTATCACCAGATCTAAAAGAGGATTGAAATGTTCGGCAAAACCCAAAGCGTAAAGCGCACAGGCCACCACGCTTCCGAAGATCAGCGCCCACCCGTTTAAGAAAGCTATATAACCACCCAGTCCCTGATGGACAAAGGTATAGCCACCGCCGGCTAACGGAATGGAGGAGGAAAGCTCGGAATAGGACAAGGCGGTGAAGAGGGTCATCAGCCCGCACAGGACATAGGAAACGGTGGCAGCGGGGCCGGCTATGCCGGCTGCCATTCCGCTAAGGATGAAGATGCCCGCCCCGATCATGGCTCCCACTCCCAGGGTGGTTGCTTCCAGAAGCCCCAGTTCCCGGCTGAATTTTATTTCCGGTTCAATCGAGGAGGTGTCCTTCGTTTTGATTCTATCCATCGATTAAGTCTCTATATCGGATCTATGCCGTTTGCAGAATCGTTTTTAGCGGTTATCCTATTTAACAAGTTTGCACAGCTCGATTCTCTAAACTAATTGAGGTGGTGTATAAATCGAATCGTAAACCGAAACTATACCTGCAGGCGGTCGTGAGAAACATAGCCATTTTTGTTCTGATTTTCAATCTCAAAAGATTACCGATACTTTTTTGATTTCAATCTCCGAAACAGGTTCCTACAGCTCTGGCAGCTTGAATCAAAGGGAAGTCCATCGGTACTTTTTTCAAAGCGACAATGCCATCCTGAAGGGGAACGGAGGTGATCTTTCCCCTCTGCACGCTGGTCATATAGCCGAATTTCCTTTCTATGATTAAGTCCACAGCGAGTTTGCCAAATTGAGTGGCTAATATCCGATCGAAATCGGTCGGTTTTCCGCAGCGTTGAAGATGTCCCAAAACGATCACCCTGGTCTCCAAACCGGTGGCTTCCTCGATCTGTTCTGCGATCCTGTAGCTGACACCGCCCAGTCTTATCGGATCGGTGCTGCCTTTCACTTCCCTTTTGATCACAAATTCTGACCCACCGAGTTTTACCCCCTCGGATACCACCACCAGGCTGAATCTTTTTCCTATTTTACTGCGACTTTCCAACTTTGCCATAACCTTTTGGAGGTCAAACGAAAACTCCGGCATCAAAATCACATCTCCTCCCCCCGCCACGCCGGAATAAAGTGCCAGCCAGCCGGCATACCTTCCCATCACCTCCAGTATCATTACCCTATGATGCGATTCCGCGGTGCTGTGGATGTTATCCAGGGCATCGGTAGCCACCGCTACGGCAGAATCGAAGCCGATGGTGAAGTCGGTGGCGGAGACGTCGTTATCTATGGTTTTGGGTATTCCCACCAGGGGAATTCCCAGCTGATGAAAGCGGTGAGCTATGTGGAAAGTTCCGTCCCCGCCTATGCAAACCAGAGCATCCAACTCCAGACGGGTGAAGTTTTTCAAAACTTCCGGGGAAACGTCTTTCTTCTCTACTCCATTGGCGAAAGGATTGGTCTGATTGGTGGTCCCCAGTATGGTTCCACCCAAGGCCAGGATACCGGAGACGTCTTCCCAGACTAACTTTTTGGTGCGGTTTTCGATCAAACCTTCGAAACCGTCCTTGATCCCCACCACCTCCATGTCGTGACATAGAATCGCGGTTTTGGTAACGGCCCTGATGGCGGGATTCAATCCGGGGCAATCTCCTCCATTGGTAAGGACTCCGATCCTCTTTTTCCTCTTCACGGCGGCTCCTTTTGGTTTGCTTATTTACCAAAGAGCATGATAGTTTAAAATCATTAATTTATCAAGAAGATTTTTTACGCATCTCTTCAACGAAAATTGACTACTGATTATCTCCTCGTCTTCTGCAGAAATTAAGACTTGCATGATGAAGAACTCGCTCGTATATTGCAAGAGAAAGGAATAATATTCATGAAAAATGTGGTGGTCTTAGGATCGACCGGCTCGATTGGAAAGAATGCATTGGAGGTTTTGTCCCATTTCCCGGGTCAATTCTCCCTTTGGGGAATCTCTGCCAACAGGAATGTGGGTTTACTGGAAGAACAGATCAGGCAATTCAAGCCCCGGATGGCGGCTGTTGCAGACGAAAAGAGTTTTCCAAGCTTCCCCCGGAATTATGACACGGAAATATTTTCTGGCTTGGCTGGTCTGAGAAAATTATGCACTCATCCGGAGGTCGATCTGGTTATTAATGCATTAGTCGGGTCGGTGGGATTGCTTCCCAGCCTGGATGTTTTGGAATCGGGTAAAACGCTCGCTACCGCCAACAAGGAATCGCTGGTCATGGCGGGTGAGCTGCTGATCCAAAAAGCCAAAGAGAAAGGGACTGAAATTATCCCCATCGACAGCGAGCATTCCGCCATCCAGCAATGTCTTTTAAGCGGCAAGAAAAACGAGGTAAAAAGGATCATCCTCACCGCCTCCGGGGGTCCGTTTTGGGAAAAAAGCGGAACGGAGCTTTCCCGTATCACGGTGGATGAGGCTTTATCTCATCCCACCTGGGAGATGGGGAAGAAGATCACCGTCGACTCCGCCAGTTTGATGAATAAAGGGCTGGAGGTGATAGAGGCGCACTGGCTTTTCGACGTGCCTCCGGATCGGATTAAAGTGGTGATCCATCCTCAGTCCATTGTCCATTCCATGGTCGAATTTGTGGACGGCTCGGTGATCGCCCAGATGAGCGTACCCGATATGAAGCTCCCGCTCCAGTATGCCCTTTTCTATCCCCAGAGGGTTTACAGTCCCAATACTTCATTGGATTTAACTAAGACCAAACAGCTGACTTTTTTTGAGCCGGACTACGACAAATTCCCCTGTTTGAAACTGGCGTACCAGGCTTTGGAGATGGGCGGAACTGCACCCGCGGTCTTAAACTCAGCCAATGAAGTGGTGGTAAACGCATTTTTATCCCGGCAGATAAAATTCACCGACATATACAACGTGTTGCATAGGGTTTTAAACCGGCATCAGGTGAAGCCCAGTCCGAATCTGGACGATATTCTGAATGCAGACAAATGGGGTAGGCAAAAGGCAGATGAACTTTGTTTTGATATGGGAAGGAAAAAATGACCACATTTTTAGCTACGATATTCGTCCTGGGAATTCTTGTTTTCGTACACGAGCTGGGGCATTTCTTAGTCGCCAAAAGATCCGGAATCCGGGTAGAGCGTTTCTCCCTGGGATTTCCTCCCAAGATGATCGGGAAAAAGATCGGTGACACGGAATACTGCATCTCCTGGATCCCCCTTGGTGGCTACGTGAAGATGGCAGGGGAGGAGCCGGATAAGGAGGAGATAAAGGGGGAGCCGTGGGAGTTCATGTCCAAGCCCCCCGGCATTCGCGCTCTGGTGGTGGCGGCCGGTCCGGTGATGAATCTGATTCTGGCAGTTTTGGTTTTTTGGGGAATAATCTTCTTTGCCGGTATGCATGATATCCACGAGGAAAGCAACCAGATCGGTTTGGTGTCCCCCGGGGGACCGGCGGATAAAGCGGGCATAGAGTCTGGTGATAAGATCGTCTCCATCAACGGGGTGGAAGTGACCTCGTTTTTCCAGATGAGAGATATTATTCTAAAAGAGGTGGAAAAGCCGTTAGAGGTAAAGTGGATACACGAGGGGAAGGAATTATCTGCCCAGATCACTACCTATAAAGATAAAATGCTGAATGAAAAGGGTGAAAATGTGGAGGTGGGGAAGATCGGGGTAGGACCGACCTACACCAAGGTTAAAGTCGGATTTTTCAAATCGTTTATCGAAAGCGTGAACACCACCAAATTCATCCTGGTGGAATCGGTGAAGTTCTTAGTCGGGCTTATCACCGGCAAGGCCTCGGTCAAGCTTTTGGGCGGACCGCTTTTTATAGTTCAGACTGCCGGAGAGACTGCCAGATCGGGCTTTATCGACCTGCTCTCGTTTTTAGCTCTTCTATCGGTCAATCTATCGTTGATAAACATTATACCCATCCCGGTATTGGATGGTGGCCACCTTCTGTTCCTGGCAATTGAAAAGATCAAAGGCTCGCCTTTGTCTCTTAAACAGCGTGCTGCTGCCCAGCAGATCGGTTTTGCCTTCTTGATCCTCCTGATAATCTTCGTCACCTACAACGACGTATTGCGCCTGGTCAGGTAGTTGCTTGATTCATGGTTCGATAAACTCACCACAAGTCAAACCCGACGGATCTCCAGGCATTTTAAGCTTTCCCTCTCCCCTTGTGGGAGAGGGTAGGGAGAGGGGGAATTTCAAAATTCATCAATCTCACAGGTTACGGATCTCCTTAGATAGCGAATCCTTCAAATGTGTACCACCTACCCTTAGTAAGAAGAGGTAGATTCAATGTCCATGAAGAGTGCTGGGCTTCTGCTTTTCCGCGAGGTTTCAGATCATCTTGAGGTGCTATTGGTTCATCCGGGAGGTCCGTTCTGGGCCAAGAAGGATGAGGGAGTTTGGTCTATCCCCAAAGGCGAGTTCGAGGATGACGAGGAGCCATTAGCCGCCGCTAAGCGTGAGTTCGCAGAGGAAACCGGTCTGAAGTTACCCGACATCGAAGTGATTCCTTTGGAGCCGATACGCCAGCCAAGCGGGAAGCTCGTTTACGCCTGGGCTATGAAGCACGATTTCGATCCTGCCGGATTGAAGAGCAATACATTCTCTATAGAGTGGCCTCCGAAATTCGGACGATACCAAGAGTTCCCTGAAATAGACCGCGCAGAGTGGTTCACTATCAAAGAAGCCTGTCATAGGATTCTAA
>JBDROD010000191.1:0-3086 GCA_043810415.1 Candidatus Zixiibacteriota bacterium
CTTCCGGAGGTGGAGCATACTTTCACGCATTCGTGGCATCGAATGCACCTGTCCAAAAATGCGTTCTCCTCACGAGAACCCGGAGCCCTGATCAAGCTTGCATTTGCATTTCTGCTGATGAAATTCGTCTTCAAAATCCCCACCGAAACCAGACCAGCAACCGCCGAGGTGATCACCCTCCTTCTGCCCAGGTCAAACGTATACGGCTGCACTTTGCCTTTGAAGTTGATGGAGGTAACATGCGGGGGACAGCTTGCAACACAATCGAAGCACTGTATGCATTCTCCATATTCGGTGGATTTGAAATCTTTTTTTATAGCGTCCATTTTACAGATATTTTGACAATCACCGCATTCGGTACAATCCGCACTAACCTTTCTTTTCAAAAGCTGAAACTTGGAGAAGAGGGCAAAAAAAGCTCCCAAGGGACATAGATTCCTGCACCAGAACCTGCGGGAGACAAATTCAGCTATTATGATGGCTAAGAAAATCAACAATACCAAACCCGACATGCGGAAGAAGGTGAGCTGTTCCGGCAAAAGCGTGGACGTTAAGAGATTTTGCAGGCTGCTTAACCAGTCTTGCAGGAAAGCTAATCTAAAAGCAAATCCGAAGATTGTGCTAGTTATCAATGTCATGATGGGCCATACCGAGATGGCAACTGATCTGGTTAAAAGCGCAATCGGATCCAAAAACCAGATAAGCTGGGACGAAAACAATGCCCCTACCAAAAGAAAGATAAGAACCGCATACTTGACGAACTTTAGCTTGGGATAACTTCTCCCCGCTTTTTTCTTGAATACGTAACTGGTGACGTCCAGCGAGGTCCCCATAGGACAAACCCACCCGCAGAAATATCGGCCGAGGGGTATGGTCAGCGCTAAAACCAAAAATGCCCAGATGAACGTCGCGATGAAAGCCCGAGCGGAGACCATGGAGGAAAGTGCAATCAATGGGTCCATCCGCAGGAAGAAGTCAATAGGGAATTTTATTTTTAACGGGTAGCTGGCAGCCAGAAAGAGAAAGATGAAAAACAGAAGAAAGATTATCTGAACGATTCGTCTTGTAGTTTTCAATTTGCGCCCCAATGTTTGCCTCACCTGATCTTCCCCCTTTTAATTCTATCAAGGAGGAAAGATTGTAGGGGCAACTCATGAGTTGCCCTCTCCTATGCCTGAAATCTTAAGATGTTTTCACGACAGCAGTTGCCATAATATAGTCAATTTTTAAATTTTGGATTGTAATTTTGCACTTTGCATTTTGCATTTTGCACTCTATTTATTACTCCAGACTGACCTTCTTTATTTTTAGTTTGGATAAATCGATCTCCCCCAACCCGAATTTATTAGCTTTGACCACATAACCCAAATCCGTAGGCTTCATGTCGAAAAGAGTGGTCCCGTAAGCATCCACGCTGGCGATCTGCACCCCGGCGATAATGGTCTTCTTCTCCACCACGTCCTTTAAGCTCCCCCCTTGGGGACCGTTATTGATCAGTATCCGGTAAGCGTCCAGGATGGTCAACTGGGGACGGACAAAATTGGCTAAATCGGCTAAGTTATCATCCATCTTCCAGTGTATCTGCCCCCGGTCTCCCCCCATGATCCCCATTAGATTCTTAATTCCCATGGTCAGCTTGGATGAGCCATGATCCTTGGCAATAGGGACGTTTATAAGAACGTCCGCCTCCATCGCTGGTTTGTACATGTACCATTCCTTCAAAACTTCCCCTTGGGGAAATTTCATTTTGGCAAAAGCCGTATCCACCATGTAACTTACCTCCGCCCCGGCTTCGGATGCCGCCTTCTTTATACCGGAATTCTCATAACAGCGGGTGGCGCTGTTGCACGAGCGGTCGAAGAGCTTCACCTTTTTTGCCCCGGCTTCCAGGCACATCTTTATCACCTCTGCCACCACCTCCGGATTGGTATTCGCCGCCTGCTCCGGGTTGCGATCCCAGCCGATGTTCGGCTTCACCACCACCACGTCACCGCTGGAGACGAATCTTTTCATCCCTCCTAAAAGCTCCATCACTTTTCTGGTCAGGGAAGCGGGATCACCGTTGGTCACTACTGCCAAATCCGGATAAATCTCCGTTTTCTCCAGGGTTTGAGCAACAAGTTTTGGTAATCCCATATAGGTTAAGCTTAATCCAGCCGCAGTCCCTAAAGATGTTTTAATGAAATCTCGACGCGTGATCTTGTCTTTCATTCTATTCTCTCCAAAATACAGAGGTTCAAAGGTTCAAATAAAACAGAATTTACCGGTAACGAAAACATCTCGGCTCTGCCTTTACTTCTCTCCCCTCTAAAGAGTTAACCGCTTTTGCCAGAAGCCAGAAAACGTTTTGTTTGTCTTTCCCGTTGAAAACCAGAACCAGATGATTCCCTGATAATTCCATTCCCAGCAATCCATTTTCATGGGACATGAATATCTTGTCAGTGGCCAAACCACCTTTTGCTATATAGGGCTCCTTTATATTCTTTTCCACTACTTCTGCCCCGGTGGTATCGGGATATCGAATCAAAAGCAGCTTCAGATGGTCATCGCAGACCCGGAACTCCGCTAGAACACAATCGGTTTCTGTATTCAAATTAAGCCTATCTTGATCGGAAATTGGATAAAGATTGTTCAAAATAATCTGCTGGTGAAAGAAGCAAACCGAGCCGGAAAGCAGGCTATCCGGCGGGACTTGCTGGACCAGCAAAGGAAGCTTGCTTTCTTTTTGTATCTTTTGATCTATTTCTTTGCCCCACCGAAATATGGTCTCTTTTGAACTCGCCACCATCTGAAGAATTCTGACCACGTATACGTTCTTCCGGAATCTCAAATAACCGGCGTCATAGACTCCATTCTGGCCGATTGGTACTTTTTCCCCTTCCTGATCCAAAGAGAAGACTCCGTAAGCATCCTCCGGCGAATTCATCTGCCAAATCTCCACGGTGATGCTCTTTTCCTCGGCAGAGTCTTGATTGGTCGGTAGGTACTTCTGCACCGCCACCTGTTGAAAATCATAGGCTAAATAAAGCTCCGCCCCCCCATCCATGTAATCGAATATGTTCCGACGATTGTATGTCTCTGCTGCT
>JBDROD010000192.1:0-2932 GCA_043810415.1 Candidatus Zixiibacteriota bacterium
CGGCACAAGGCATCGTCGGTAGGGGAGCTGGTCAAACAATACATGTCCCCCACCTCTCACATCTTATTCCTGCTGTTTGTCTGGCTGGCTCTGATATACGTGATCATCGCCTTCACCGACATTACTGCACAAACGTTCAAAGCAGTGTCGGGCGAGACCTCTTTCGGTCCGGGGGTAGCCATAACCTCGATAATATATCTGGGATTGGGACTTGTAATGGGAGTCCTTCTGTACAAGTTCAAGCTCAATCTGGCAGTGGCAACCGCGATTTTTCTTCCGTTGGTTCTATTCTTCGTCTGGCTCGGACCCAGGTTCCCCCAGCCGGTGATCACTTTTATGTCCGGCATATCGGTGAAACAGTGGGACGTGGTTCTGTTGATATACTGCTTCTTTGCCTCCCTGGTGCTAATGTGGCTTTTGCTTCAACCCCGGGGATATTTAGGGGGATGGCTTTTGTATCTAACCATCATCATTGCCTTGATCGGTGCACTCTTCGGCGGATTCCATATTCAATATCCGGCAGTGAACACCGAAGGATTAAAGAGCGTGGTCAACGGCAAGTTCATCTTTCCCATACTTTTCATCACCATCGCCTGCGGCGCCTGTTCCGGTTTTCACGGGATCGTCAGCTCCGGGACAACCTCCAAACAGCTGTATAAGGAATCAAACGCAAAACCGATAGGCTATGGCGCCATGTTACTGGAAGGGCTGGTTGCAATTCTGGCACTAGCCACGCTGATGATGATACCCAAGGGTGAAGCCATCCTCTCCACCGACCCTAATTTAATTTATGCCAATGGCTTAGCAAAATATCTGGGACTGATCGGGATAAATTTCAATGTCGCCTTTGCCTTTGCCCTTTTGGCTTTTTCCACCTTTGTTTACGATACTCTGGACGTCTGTACCCGTTTGGCAAGATATATATTGCAGGAGCTTTTGGGTTGGAAGACGAGAAAGGGGGCATTCGTTGCCACTTTCATCACCCTGTCTCTCCCTTTGGAAGTTCTGATGCTCACCAAAACCAAAGGTTACTTAATCGCCTGGCCTATTTTCGGAACCTCAAACCAGCTCCTTGCCAGCTTGATACTGCTTGCCATCTCGGTCTGGCTGATCCGTACCGGGAAGAACGCTATATATACTATCATCCCCATGGTCTTTATGATGGTAGTCACCATGTGGTCGCTCGTGCTGCAGTTCCTCCCCTTCCTCAAATCTATACCAGAGATCTTGGCTGGTGAATCCCTCAAACCGGACACCTTCATCTCCGGTGTTTTTGGAATTATTCTGTTTGTGTTGAGTATCTGGTTGATATATGAGGCAATTAATGTTCTGTGGTTGAGGAAGATCAAGCAAGAGGAAGTTAAAGAATAGTCGAGGGATTATCAAATCAAATAGATGTTTAAGCTGCCATTATGGCAGCATAATAGTAATTATGGCTTGTATTGATATATATTGTATAGAATGAATTAATTGAGGTATCTACTTAAACCTATATCTTTCTTAAAATTACAAGACATCTTGCAAGATTTATTTCCGGAATATCGATATCTTCAATTTTATAATCAACTGGAGGCTTGATTCCTCTAATTTCATTTTTTGTTCTTTTCCCTTTATAAAATACTACACACCCTCCAATTTTAAGAAATGGCAGCGCAAGTTTAATTCCTGCTTGGAGATCCCCAAATGCTTTCAGGGTCACAAAATCAAATTTATCTCTAAAATTTTCATCCAAAGAAACATTCTCCGCCCTATCATTAATAATATTGATCTCTTCTAATTTCAGGACCTCAATTAGTTTCTTTAGAAATAGTGTCTTCTTGTGAATCGATTCCAAAAGTGCAGTGTGAATATCTTCTCTTACTATCTTGATCGGGATAGCTGGAAATCCGGCACCGCTTCCGATATCTAATATCCTGGAAGTTTTGGGGATATCGACAGATTTGAAGATCGAAAGAGAGTCAATGAAGTGCCTAATAATGCGATCGCTGGTCGCATCTCTTTTCGATACCAGATTGATTCTTTTATTCCAATTCAAAAGGAGATCAGAGTACGCTTGAAACTTATCTATCATGTCCTTTGACAGCTTGATTCCAAAAGAAGAACAAAGGGATTTTAGTATTACGACTTGTTCTGAAGAAAACATTTGGGGTGAAATGAAAGTGAGTGTTTCACGTGAAACGGAAACTGTCAACGGATGAAACGGATTGAACGGAACCAATATTGCATTTTCAGTTAGATATTCGGCAAATCCTTTTTTTTCTTTCAACTGTGGGCTGTTGACCAGAGACCGCAGTCTATCTGCTTAATCCGTTGACTTATCTTTCGCTGCGGACGACGGACGGCTGTCGGCGGACGTATTTCCCACGAATTTCTTAAGATGCACCATCAAAACCGCGATGTCTCCGGGAGAGACTCCGGAGATCCGTGTGGCTTGTCCCACGGATATCGGTTTGGTCTTTTTTAATTTCTCCAATGCCTCTGTTTTGAATCCAATCAGATTATTATAATCAAAATCTTCAGGTATTACCATCGACTCCAACTTTTTGGCTTTCTCTATCTCCTGAATTTGCCTCTTGATATATCCTTCATATTTAATCTCAAGTTCAACTTGTTCATATACTTCCCTGGGCAGTTCTCGCGCTTCCCAATCGATTGGTTTGATATCCTGATATGTGATCTCCGGCATCCGAAGGATTTTTGCCAGACACATTTTTCGATTATTTTCCATTTCTCCCAAAAGATGGGAAAATGAGGAGATCGAGACGAATACTCTTCTCAGTCTGGTTTTCTCCCTTTTAACCCTTTCCATTCTTTCCAAGTATTTATCATGTGAATTTTTGGATACCAAGCCGAATTTGTAACCGTACTCCAGCAACCTTTGATCGGCGTTATCTTCTCTCAAGACCAAGCGGTATTCCGCCCGGGAGGTAAA
>JBDROD010000193.1:0-4600 GCA_043810415.1 Candidatus Zixiibacteriota bacterium
ACTCTGCATGGATGTCCTAAAAAAGATACCCCACCGGCATTTCGTATTCAGCATCCCGAATATCCTCCGCCGTTACTTTCTGTATGACAGGAAGCTTCTTGCCGGGTGACTCGACCAAAAGGTAATCTGATTTCTCAAAAGAGCGTCCGCCGTTCCATTTTCATTACCCAACCACAACGCCAATCACTGTTTTTCGATGTAAAAAGATGCAAAATATTCCTTGACAAACAAAAACATCCCCCCTATGCTCCCAGCCCTCAAAAGCAATGCCTTATCCATCATCATTTCAGGAGAAGGTCGCAAGGGTATGTGCCCTGGTTCAGCTGGAGGGGTTTGAGTCCCGCCCGGCCACCCAGTTCATTGGCGGACAGCAGCAGCGGGTGGCACTGGCCCGCTCCTTGGTCAGGGACCCGGAGGTCGTGCTATTGGATGAGCCCTTGAGCAACCTGGATGCAAAGCTTCGAATGGAGATGCGGCTTGAGCTCCGGCTACTTTTGAAGAAAGCTGGTGCCACCGCCATCTATGTGACCCATGACCAGACAGAAGCCTTTGCCATATCCGACTGGAAGGGGATGTGACCCTGTATGATGAGCCGAAGGGAAAAAGGAAAGTTGTGCAGACCCCGATTGGCCCTGTGGAATGTCCGGGCATTGAGAATCTCCCCGGAGGTGAGAAGGTGAAACTGGGGATACGAGCCGAGAGCATCAACTTTACCGAAGCGACCAACGCGGGCAGGAACAATTGTTTTGCTGGGACCGTTCAAAACACCATCTTTCTCGGAGAGTATATCGACTGCGAGGTAAACATCAACAAGCACGTATTTAAAGTAACGTTGTCCCCCGAGCTAGAAGTATCGGCAGGAAGCCGGGTGGGGGTGTAACTTCCGTATAATTCCTGGGTGGTGCTGCCGTAACCGTTTGGTCATGTGGACCATAAAATCAAGCTGCATTTCGCTCTACTAAGAGGGTTATATGAGGATACCAGCCCCGATATTTCATCAGCTCATAATGATCGATCCAGACTTCTCCCTTGGCAAGATATACAGACACCGCTCCGCCAGGTTATGGCCATGAACAGACGCAGAGAAAATGAATACTCCAACCTGGCAGTTGTCCGTCTTGCCCATTCTGCCGGAATACTGCCTTCCCACACCCGCAGATTTATCTCCTTTCTTGGAAAAGCCTATAGCGTTGAAAATCACGTCCCCGTTTGGGGCTCCAAACAGCTCGCCCGCAAAGCGCTGGCGCCCTTCTACACACCCCTCTTCCTACCAAGGAAAATTGCTCAAAAACTCCTGGAGCTTCCGGGGTGGTGCGGTAACTTCCTCGGCATATTCTCCACGTTCTTTCGCTCAAGGGGCATCATCAGACCCTACAAATACTTCATGCTCCATTTTCTGCCCTCGGAACGACAAAAGAAACCTTTAAACAGCTTGCTAACATCCAATTGGGGCATGAGTTCTATCACATCGCTCTCCGTCATGGCGCACCCCTTTCTGTTTTTCAGGAGTATTCACCATGACTAATCACAAGTCAACTAGCCGGCATTGTAGTGTAACATCCTTGGTAGTTTAAATTTTTGAGCATTTCAACTGTAGCAAACAAAGGAGGAAAAGCATGGCGAACAAAGTTAGTCTCAAGGACATTCCTGCCGAACTCAAATATGAACCTGGTTTTGAGTTGCGCTTTGGTATTACAGACGAATTTACCGATACGAAGCATGGAACATTGGGTCGGACCCACTTTCCTGCGAAGAGCAATAGCAAGACTCATCTGCACGCGAATGGTGACATGGTTTGGTACTGTATATCGGGCACAGCTATCTGGCTCATAGGAGAAGAGAAAAAAGAGGTTGTAACTGAGCCGGGCGATTTCATGTATATACCACGAGGGGAGATCCATTCAACCATCAACCGCAGTACGACAGAGCCCGTTGAGGGAGTCGGGGGTTACTTCGGTTGCAGCAACCCCTTTAAGAGTGGGAAAAAATTTATATAGTAGCACTATTCAAAACCGGTTAGTTGACTTTTGATTAGCGGAGCTTGTCAATGAAAACGAGGCACTTCCTAACAACAATTTAGTGTAGAGCTGCATCACTATTTAGTGACGACTTTTTGTTGATCCACACGCCTGGGGAAAGGGCCGCCGGTTACGGCATTTTCCCTTTGAATCTTCTTGGATGGATTTCAAAGGCAGCCACCAGCGCTGCTTGACGTTCTTTGATAATTTGATCAACCGGTCGGTATCGGGCATCCTCCGGAGTTCAGAACCCGCTACCGGAGCACTATTGTTCGCTGCTGTACCACCCGAAGAAAGCCCGACGGAATAATCGGGCATGCACGTGACGCCGAACCGTTCCCGAAACTAGTGATGATATTTGAGGATCTTGACCTGGGATTAAGAATAGGGGTTATCATTATTCACATATGACCGTAAATGTCGTTTAGTGATTCCCAGAACAACCATCAAAAAGCTGCTACTGGGTTGGGACTTAGTCCCGGAACCGCGAGTCTTATCGATCTACTGGAACGTCTGATCGACAAAGCGATCTGCGCAGTGAATCTCCCAAGCAACCTTTTCCCCTTAACTGGACAAGGCCAGGGGTGGAAATGACCACGGACATTCCTTTCGGTTATCCTTCCCTGGATACTGCCATCGCTATAAACTGGCTAGGTGGACTGCTAAAGTGGCAGGATATTAGCCTTTTTTACCAGGGGTCCGGTTGGTTTTCAGGAAAAACTGGGCCAGGCTGATTCAAAAGATATACGAATTTGACAGGAGGTACGACCCAAAGGTAAGCTGATTTCCCAAAATAACGGACACCGCTCCACCCCCTTTTCCCAGTTGCATTGGCAGCCCCTGCTTTTGGATGCAAAATATCTCTGCAAAATATTCCTCGACAAACAAAAACAGCCCCCCATATAAGGCGACTCATCAATAGCAAAGTAATTCAAATCAAATCACATCAAAAACGTATGGAGCACTAAAAGTGGAAAGTATAGAGCTCTTCACAATAACATAAATTTTACCATCAATCGCAGCGAGACAGTAATTGTTGGTGGAGGGGTTGCTTCGGTTACTCCCATCCTTATAAGAGCGGGAAGAAATTCATACAATAATGAGCGGGTGAAAGCAATATAGCTAAATATACTTCAATAGTTCGAGGGGAATATATGACCAAAAAGAGAATTGTTCGGCTCGGTTTGAGCGGTTTGGGGGGTTTTTCTGTAGTGATCGCTGAGGCGATAAGGAGAAGCAAAAATGCCGAGTTGATTTCCTGTTTTGATGTTATGCCGGAAAGAAGAGAGGCCACCCGGAAGAAATACAATTGCGATGAAGAGCAAACATACGAGGATCTGCTCAAAAGAGATGATATTGACGGTGTGGTGTTGGTGACTCCGAATGCTGTCCACGCGGAGCAAACCTTACTGGCCGTCCAATATAACAAGCATGTGTTTGTAGAGAAACCCATTGCGAACACGATTTCCGACGGGGAACAAATGATCGAAGCCTGCGATAAGGCCGGTGTGGTTCTGATGGTGGGGCATATGATGCGGCGGTATTCAGGAAACCGCAAAGTAAAAGAACTGGTGGATGGAGGGGCAATCGGTAAACCGGTCATGGCGGAAGCGAACATCTCAGACAAACAAGGTTGGCAATTGACTCCCGATAAATTTCGCTGGCGAGGGGACGATTTAGGCTGTCCAGGTGGGGCTCTAATGACCATGGGTGTTCATCAAGCAGATATGTTCAATTATGTTTTGGGACCGATCCAGAGCGCCTTGGCGTTTTTCAATAAGCTTTACATTCCAGCGGAAGTGGAAGATGTAACCGCGACGATTTTTCAATTTGATTCGGGTGTTTTGGGTTACCTCGGGTGCAATTATGTTTCACCCACTTCGAATTGGTTGCGTATTTATGGCACTGAGGCGAATCTATTTCGTACCACTTCCCCTCCTTCACGGCCCACCTTTGCGGAATACTTAAAAGATGTTCCCCATGCCGATCGATATACCCGGCTGGAACTTTTCGAAAAGGGAAAGAACCGGCCCACGCGGATACCTCTTCCCATTGGGGACCCTATTTTAGAGGAAATCGATGAATTTGCTCACTGTATCCTAACAGGCGAAAGGCCGGAAACCGATGGAAAAGGGGCGCTGGCCGCCTTGAGGTTGATCCGGGCAGCAATCGAATCTGCTCGAAGCGGAGGAAAAGTTAAAATCGGAGGATAATATCGGGGACCAGCGCACCATTCTGCTATTTTAGAGATCGGTCATTTAAAGATCTCCGCCCCCATCATGTTCGAGCTCAGATAGTCTATGGTTTAAAAAATTCAGGGATTCGCTGATTCACCTTTTGATATTTCTATTGCACAACATGAGAGGGGAAATAATGATGTCAACGAAAAGAGGAGTGGTTATCCTTGATCCGGAGGGACTTGAATGGCAGGATGGTGCAGCCCTTACAGCGCTACCTCCAGGGATTAAATTAAAATCCTTTCCGAGGACAAGATCAAGGGCCAGAGATATGCTGGTCAAATTTCAACCGGGTTATCTAGAACCACGGCATACCCATGATGGGTATCATAGCGATCTCCTTCT
>JBDROD010000194.1:0-5380 GCA_043810415.1 Candidatus Zixiibacteriota bacterium
TGCGCTTGTCGGTCTCGGGTTCACTCCGCCACAAATTGCCTTCACATAACAGCCCAAATGGGCTATTATGAAAGTGTAATCACCGTAGATGGGGTTACACTCTTACAAAAGAGATTTTCTCAGCCGAGCAGGTTTTTCATCTTTCCATCAGCTACCAAAAAACTTGATATAATTCTTTGGGGGTGCAATAGCACAGACCACCGACCCCAGCCCCCCACCTCGGAATAAGCAAATAGCAGCTGAACGATATAATTGCGAACCGTCGGAATCTTTACATTCAGTTCACTCACACTGCGGCGATTTGTTCTAACTCTATTCAATTATCCCGCTTACCGTATATTGGGCACTTTGGTGACCAAGGATTAGTGCCGAGTTTGATCTGACGGCATGGTGAACCTTAAAAGAGAAGTTGGGGGGACATCCGAGCATTTAGTGAAAAATATAAATAAACGGGGATGTTGGGGAGCAGGAGAGACACTCATAATAATTATGGCGGGATTTGATTCCCGCCACAATTAAAGTCCCGAAGCCAAGGGAGCCCCGGAACAACCATTGACATATTTTAGAATCATACTTTATCTAAACTAT
The DNA here is from genome assembly GCA_043810415.1 of Candidatus Zixiibacteriota bacterium. Classification (GTDB taxonomy): domain Bacteria; phylum Zixibacteria; class MSB-5A5; order MSB-5A5; family SM1-73; genus CAIVRH01. The sequence continues at coordinate 589 of JBDROD010000194.1, forward strand.
ATCTTTTGGACATTAGTTGCCTGAGGTCCTTTTTGGCCCTGTCCTTTTTCGAAGCTAACTCCGTCACCCTCTCGAAGAGTTTTGAATCCTTCGCCCTGAATTTCAGAGAAGTGCACGAACAGGTCCTGTTCTCCGTCATCCGGAGTAATAAATCCATACCCTTTGGACTCATTGAACCATTTTACCGTTCCTTGCGTCATACAATCACCTCCTTTCCTTTGGATATAAAAAAACCACGAAAGTCTTGAAAAAATAAGCTTTCGTGGTTTTAAATTACTAAACTGACAAAAACCTATCTTAACTCTTTCCTCAATGTTTCACCAGTTATACGCACTGTTTTTATTATTGGTGAAGATTATCTCATAATTGTTTTATCGGCTAAAAACGTGAATACTTGAATCGAGCTGGACTAAAGAAATGTCTTCCTCCTAACTTAAGAAAACTTGTTAAGATCCTTGAGGGCGCAATGTCAGTATAACACCAACCCCTGACTCCTTCCATATTAAGATCAATGGGGCAGACAAGTATTTTATTGAATCCTGCGTTTATGGTTGACAAGCTCAGGGTACCGATCTATTTTATATTTGAAAATTGAAGAGAAAAAGAGGAATTATCAGAACTACTGGTGGATGCCAAGGAGAAGAGATTGTTTGCGGGGGAGACCCAGAACTCACAGAGCATAGCTACAGCTCGTTCCCAAGAAAACCTCATGGGATTAGTCTGGGCTCCCCCCTATAAAAAACCTTTTAACCGAGAGAATATATTAATAGCATATGGGAAATGAATATTTTTGGAGCGATTCTAAAAGTGGAGTAAGGAAACATGGCAAAATGTCATCATTCGAATTGTGAAAATATAGCTTTATTTAAAGCAAAATTTTGCTGGGAGCACATCCCCGACCAAGAAAAGTATAGAAAGCTGATATTACGATCCAAGAAAGACGGTGTGATACACTTGGAGAGAGCCTACCTGAGGGGCGTTTACCTGGTGGGAGCAGACTTAGAAGCTGGTCAGCTTAAAGAAACCGATCTAGCCAGAGCGGATCTTAAGATTGCGGATTTAGAAAAAGCCGAGTTGGAAGAGGCTAATCTGGAGGAGACCAATCTCAAAGGAGCCAACCTAAAAGGAGCTTGTCTGCGAGGAGCAAAACTTAAAGGGGCTGTTCTGACAGGAGCTTACCTGAGGGGGGCGGTGCTGAATGATTCCGATCTCACCAATGCCGACTTGAGAGACGCCAATCTCAACCAGTGCGATCTAACCGGAGCTACTATCTCCGGTGCAAAGGTGTGGGGGATGTCTCATTCCGGATGTAAAATTGGCAATATTCGGGCTGAGTACCTGAATTTTGATAAAGATGGAAAGGGATCGGGAATTGTTCAGATGAACCGGGAACGGATAAAGGAATTCTTTAGCTCATAGCTATTTATATAGATGGTTCGATTTCCTACAGGATCAGATTAAGCTTAGTAAGAAAAATAGCGGATTATAACGAAAAACGGTGATATCGTCCTCCGGAGGAAGGTGAACGCATTCGGGAATCAGATAAAGAATTCACTTTTCGGTTGCTGTAGGGGGGTTAAACTTGAGGTCGATACGTCTGGAAGGTGTATCCCGTAACTAGATCCTCCAGGAAGTTGCACTCTTCGTAATAAGGATACCAAACGATTTTCCCCTTTTCCAATACGATCTCTTTCCACTCATCCAAGGGAAGATTCACCTTTTCGGAAATGAGATGAATCCAAAGAATATCCGCCATCTTTTGGGCATCCTCGGCGGACATTACTGCACCGGTTAGCCTGGTTTTTTCCCAGGTTTCTGTTTCCAGATCCGGCTGGGTTCGAGTGAGAACCAGGCTAAGCGCAGGGATCTTGCTTAAATTTCTTATCTCAAAGGCAGAAACGTAAAACAGAAAAGGTTTGGACTTGTCCTTGACTTTAAACCATCCTATCTCCGAGGGGATCAGTTCAACCAATTCCTGTATGGAGAAATCTTTTTCCTTTGCCGGTCTTGCCTGGAAGACCCAGAAAGGAAAGTAGCAGACAGATTTCGATGGTTTGGTCAACTCAGAGTTTTTGAGTTTAGCTATTTCGCCCTTAATTGGCAGGTAACCGTTTGCGTATATCTCCCAGATCCGGCTGCAGTTCTCACAGGGGAAAATCAAATGGAAAGGGGTGACAGGCAGGTCCCACCCGCAGTTGGGGCAGCGATGAGGAATGATCTTGGGCGTAGATATTTTTTCAGTTTCCTGACCTGAATTTTCCTTCAACTCAAAGTAACCCGGATTCTGCTTTAGGGTTCTCCCCGTTATCGAATCGATGATCTGGTGATATTTGCCGTCTTTTGCAATGAAGTTCGCTACCCACAAGGGGAAATATATCAAGGACAAAGTCTCATCCACCAGTCTTATAACCAATTCCTTGCCAACCGATCTTTTGTTTTCCATTAAGAGCTGAAGAGATTTAAGGGCTTTCTCTTTGGCGGAAGAGGAGTCAAGTTCCAAGTTCAAAACATTTCCAGTCTTAATGAGATTCTTATCGGTCAAGAGTCTTAACTTCAGCCACTCTGGCCTCAATCCGAGAGTGCTTAATGCGAAATCGTTGGAGTTATTTGCCGGGAAGTTTATATCCCAATCCCTGGTGAGAATCTCAGCTTCGGTTTTCTCCTGATACGGTTCCATTGAGGAATCGTCCACCTGCGTATAGAAGATTTCGCAGGTGAACCTCCAGAAGGGCAGGTAATAAAGTTTTATCTCGTCCACTCTTCGGGACAAGCTTTCCCCTTTTTCCTTGCGGAATCTATCCAGCCGAAAAGGTATCTCTCTTTGGTTTACCTGCGACTCCAGGTAGTAGGTTAGAATGCTATTGGGCGATTGGAATAAAATAGGAAGGTCGCAGAAGGGGCAGCGGGAGACGTTTGCCCCTTCTTGCAGTTCCAACGGGGCACCACACGAAGGACAGCTGGCAGATACTTTTAACCTTTGCACCGTTTAGTCCTGTTTTTCGCCACAGTTGAAGCAAAATTTTGTTCCAATAGGAAGAATTGCGTTACATTTTTTACATTTTATTTTCTCTGCCAAATTCAGACCGCAGACCATACAGAAGTTGGCTTCTGCCGGAAGGTCTTTTCCGCATTTGGGGCAGCGATTGATCACCACTATCTGGTGACCGCACTTGTAACAGAATCGGGATTGCTCCGGGGTGTCGGCTCCGCATTTGGGACAGGTGACGGTAGGAATAGGGTCATCCTTCAAGTCCTTCTGTTCCGGCGACAGGGCTTTGGAGAGGAGACTGGGGACCAAAATCCCCACTCCCATCCCTGCTCCCATCCCCACTCCGGCTTGGGCGAGGCTTCCCGAACCGGACTGTCCCAAAGCTTTTGCCATCTCGAATTTGAGGAATTTATCCAAATCGCCCACCGCCTTCATACCCGATTTCTCATCCAGCATCTTTTGGACCTCGTCTGGTGGGGTGATGGAGGAGATATAGAAATCCAAAAGCTCCATGCCGTACCGGTCAAACTCGTTGGTTAGCTTGGTTTTAGCTTCGGCCGCCAGCTGCTGATATCTTTTGGGCAGCTCGAAAATGGTGTCCAGTTTCTCCCCGAAAAGATCGTTGACCCGGGATAGAATAACCTCTCTTAAGTAATCCTCTATTTGTGCGGTGGTATATACGTTCTGTCTTCCCACCATGGTATTGAGAAAGAGAAGGGATTCTGCAATCCGGAAAGTGTAAGCTCCATAGGCACGCAGCCGGATAACTCCTAATTCCGAGTCGCGGAAAACCACCGGATCTTTGGTGCCCCATCTTAAATTGGTAAACACCTGGTGATTGATGAAATATACCTCCGCCCGGAAAGGAGATTTAAAACCCCAGGGGAGAGATAAAACCTTAGTAAGGATGGGCAAGTTGAGGGTGGAGAGAGTGTGTCTACCGGTTCCCAGGACGTCACAGGCTTTTCCGTTGCTAAAGAAGACTGCCGACTGGCTGTCCCGAACAATACACTGGGCGCCCAGCTTGATATCGGCTGAACCTTCTTCAGGAATCCGGTGGATCATCTCACCTTCACTGGGATTCATCCACTCGATTACTTCCAAGAATAATGACATATTGCCTTCTTTTTGAGAGGTTGAAGTATTCATTGTTTTTTTGATTTATCGGCAGGTGAGTTTTCTACCTTAAGTTTCTTGGCGCTAGGTCAAAGTTCAGTTTGGGTGTTACTGTACATTTAAGATGTGTCAAAAATCCGATGATTGATTCACATACAACAAAACTGATAAGTGACATTCAATTACACAGAAGGAAACCTATATAAGGTCTGGTCATTATTTGTAATTTAAGAAATTTCCATGGTGTAAGATTAGCTTATTTACAGGTTATAAATTTGCCTTGCAGGTTCGCTGTCTTCACCATATTTTAGGCAGATTCAACCCATTTTACAAAATGGGTTTTATATTGGAGTTATATGCAGCCGTTCAAATTTTCCAGATTGTCAACTTTAGTTAAAAGCTACGATTCCCGGATGTGGATTCTTTTCTTCGGATGGATGATCTCGGCTATGGGATTTGCCATGGTCATACCTTACCTGAGCATTTACTTTCACAACCGGATGAATATCCCCATGTCACAGGTAGGTCTTCTTTTTGGTGTGGGAGCTATAGCCCAGTCACTTTTTGGCCTTTGGGGTGGGGATCTTTCGGATAAAATTGGCCGGGTCAAGATAATGGGCTCGGCTCAATTGATCAGAAGCGTTATTTTTCTTCTTATGGGATTACTTGCCTGGAAAGGGGGGAGTT
>JBDROD010000195.1:0-10477 GCA_043810415.1 Candidatus Zixiibacteriota bacterium
ACCATGAAGCTGACTGTTGACGAAAAGAAACTCTACCAACTAGTAAAAAAAGCTTTGTCTGAAGTGATGGAAGAAAATCTGAAGAAATTGAAATTGGGGTTAATTCCTTATGTGCCAGACGAAGAAATGAAAGAAATAGAAGAAATTTTTGGGACACCAGAGAAATATAAGAAACAGGAATTCATAAAGCAGGATCTGTAGAATGTGGAAATATGAATTCAGTCGGGAAAGTATTAAGGTATTAGAAAATCTGGACACCAAAACTGCAAATTTAGTGAAGAAAAAGATAAAGAATCTAGGAATGTGGTTAGATGACAGAAAAACTTTGCATGCGGATATTAAGAAACTTAAAGGGAAGTGGAAGGGATTCTATAGGTTGAGAATAGGGAAAATGAGAGTGCTTGTTAGCATCGCTGATAAAAACGAGGTGATAAAGGTGCACGGCATAGGATTTAGAGGAGATGTTTATAAGTCAAAATTATACTAAAAAGGAGGAGGTAAAAGCATGTCAGTAGAAGAAAGAGTAAAAAAGATTGTGATCGATCAGCTGGGGGTGGAGGAAAATCAGACAACCAGTGAGGCGAAATTCATTGAGGACCTGGGAGCAGATTCACTGGATACGGTGGAGCTGGTTATGGCTTTGGAGGAGGAGTTTAAACTGGAGATCCCCGACGATGAGGCAGAGAAGATTACCACAGTAGGGCAGGCCATCGAATACATAGAGAAACATCAAACCGCTGGATAATTTCAAGAGGTTATTTATGGAAGGTCCAGTCGTTCATTTGAGAAGAGCAGTGGTTACGGGAATGGGGGCAATCACTCCGGTAGGGAACTCGGTAGGGGAGTTCTGGGAGAATCTGAAAAACGGCAAGCCGGGCATCGACCGGATCAGCCGGTTTGATCCCACGCCGTTTTCCTCTCAGATAGCAGGAGAGGTCAAGGGTTTCGATCCCTTCCGGTATATCGACAAAAAGGAATGTCGGAGGATGGATTTGACCCAGCAATATGCTATCGCCTCTGCTCAGCAGGCTTTTGACCAGGCTCAGCTGGATTCGAATTCTTTTGATCCAGAGCAGGCGGGAGTAGTGGTGGGGAGCGGAATCGGGGGCATAGATACTTTTGAAAAACAGCACACCATTTTGCTGAACCAGGGTCCCAGCCGGGTCAGCCCATTTTTCATTCCCATGATGATCGTCGATATGTGTGCGGGTCTTATCTCCATGCGTTTGAATTTCAAAGGTCCCAACTATGCCACCGTCTCTGCCTGTGCCTCCGGTGCCCATGCCATTGCGGATGCCTTCAGGATCATCCAGCGGGGGGAGGCGGAGGTGATGATCTGCGGAGGGAGCGAGGCAGCCATCACTCCGATATCGTTTGCCGGATTCTGTTCGGCTAGGGCTTTGTCCACCCGCAACCAGGAACCTCAAAAAGCCTCCCGTCCCTTCGACAAGCAGAGGGACGGGTTTGTGATGGGAGAGGGGGCGGGCATACTGATTCTGGAGAACCTGGGACATGCCCAGAAGAGGGGTGCGAAAATCCTTGCCGAGATCGCGGGAGTGGGTCAGACCGCCGATGCTTACCATATTACCGCCCCGGCCCCGGGTGGGGACGGAGCTATTCGGGCGATGAGATCAGCCCTGAAGGATGCCGGTCTTGCCCCGGATGCAGTGGATTACATAAACGCTCACGGGACCTCGACCGATCTGAATGATGCCACCGAGACCCAAGCCATAAAAGCGGTTTTGGGAGAAAAGGCTTACCGGACTCCGGTGAATTCCACCAAGTCCATGATCGGTCATCTTCTGGGTGCGGGCGGAGCGGTGGAGCTGATTGCCACCATCAAATCGATGGAGGAGGGGATCATCCATCCCACCATCAACTATGAATTTCCCGATCCGGAATGCGATTTGGATTATGTGCCCAACCAGATGCGTAAAGCGGAGATAAATGTGGCTTTGAGCAACTCCTTCGGATTTGGGGGACACAACATCTCTATCGCGATAAAAAAATTTGTTCCATAAGAATTGATTAATTACCCAAGTTCAAAGAGGCAAATAAAAAGCAATGTTTAATGAATTATTCACATATTGATTATCTTTAAAGAGCTTTCAAATTTCCATAAACATCAATAGAGTGAGCGGTTAAAGATAGCCCTCTGGCGGTGTCGAGTTCTTTTTATCCTTTTCCCGATTTTAAAGTAGCCATTCATGTCGTTTCACCTACTTACATCGTTGCAGAGATTCCTCTTCAGGGGCAGAATATCACAAGCCCATACCGAGCTGGAGCGAAAACTGGGGTACCGTTTCAAAAACCTGGAGCTTTTGGAAAGGGCTTTAACCCATCGGTCTTATCTGAATGCTCCACCCAACGGAGATCTGTGGGCAAACGAGAGGCTGGAGTTTTTGGGGGATTCGGTTCTGGGGATGGTGACCAGCCGGTTTTTGTTTGAAAACTTCCCCGACAAAAACGAAGGGGATCTGACCAAATTGAAATCCACCCTGGTGAGCGAAGCCAATTTGAGCCAGATAGCCCGCTCCATCGCCTTGGGTAAATATCTGAGGATAAGTGAGGAGGAGGTGAGGGCGGGAGGCAGGGAAAGGAGCTCCATCGTTTCGGATGCTTATGAAGCGGTGATCGGTGCCGTTTTCTTGGACGGGGGGTTGGCACCGGCAGAGAGGATGATCCGTAAACAGATATTGGAGAAATGCTTGGAGATCACCTCCGATCGGACTTTTTACAACTTCAAAGGGGAGCTTTTGGAGTATATGCAGGCTTTGGGATTGGGACTCCCCAAATATGAGGTAACCGAGGAGCAGGGACCTGATCACCAAAAGAGGTTTACCATCGCGGTATCAGCTAAGGGGAAAAAGATGGGAGACGGTGTGGGAAAGAATAAAAAGGAAGCGGAACAGAAAGCAGCCCGGATGGCTTTGCAGAATATCGATAAATTTCTGGGGGATGTTCAGAAAACAGTGAACAGTGACCAGTGACCAGTGACCAGTGGTCAGTTTTACAGGTGGAAAAGTGGGTGAGAAGGTAAAAAGTTATAAGGATCTGCTGGTATGGCAGAAAGGTATTGGATTAATTAAAGAAATCTATCGAGTGATAAAGAAATTTTCGAAAGAGGAAACTTATGTTTTGAGTGATCAATTAAGACGAGCAGCTATCTCAATTCCTTCCAATATCGCTAAAGGGGCAAGCCAGACAACACACTCCTCAAGTTCAAACAATTTCTTTATATCTCACTTGGATCATTGGCGGAACTACATACACAATTAATAATTGCCAAGAAATTAGGATACATCAACCAAAAAGTTCTGGGTGAGATCGAGAATAAAACAATTGAATTGAGAAAGATGATTAGCACACTAATCACTCGACTTTCCACCATCCACTGACCACTGCAATGAAACCCTGGAGAGTTATTTCAACCGGATACAATGATGCTTTCTTTAATATGGCTTTGGACGAAGCCCTGCTGATTTCCTGCCAAAAATCAAATTCACCTCCCATTTTACGTCTCTACCAATGGAAGCCACCCGGCATCTCCCTGGGGTATTCTCAAGGCACAGCTAAAACTGTTGACCTGAAAAAATGTCGGGATATTCACATAGATGTGGTGAGGAGGATCACCGGCGGAAGAGCGGTATTGCACGAAAGTGAATTGACCTACAGCGTGTGTGCATCCGCTTCGGAATTCCCCGAACTGGGTAGGAACACGCTTCAGACTTATCGAATAATAAGTCAGGCATTGTTGGAGTCCTTACTCATTATAGGCATAGAGGGGGAGTGGGTTAAACCTGCCAGGGAGTTGGAATCGTCATCCTCACCCACCATGGTGGCTAAACCTTGCTTCGTCAGCACCTCGCGTTACGAGATAACCGTGAACGGTAGGAAACTTATCGGAAGTGCACAGAGACGGTTCTGTGCTCACCTTGACTTGTCGGCAAAGGAAAGCTTCATCCAACATGGTTCCATCCTGACCGGAACAGGGAGATACAATTTGGCTGATTTCCTTCCACCGGAAGGCTCAGGGGAAAAAATAAAGCTTGATTTGGAAGGAAGTTCGACTAACCTGAAGGAGATTTTGAAACGGGAATTAGAATCCAGAGAGTTGATTTCTGCTTTGAAAACAGGTTTCAGCAAAATCTTTGATGCGGAGATGACTGATTCTTCCATCTCCGCTGAAGAGTTCAATAGGGCGTGCGTTTTGAAAAAGAGCAAATACAAGACTTCACAATGGAATTTTAGAATATAAGTTACAAGATTTGATTATTATTCGAAAATTTGTACTAAATTGAAGGAAAAATCCGTCGAAACTTGCGAATTCTGTAATTCCATCCTTTTCAAGGGACTAAGAAGAATGAGAAATCTTCTCTCGCAGGTTTTTGCGTGAGACTGTAAATCAGTCAGATATTTTAAAACAACCACCATTATACCACATTATTAACTCCTTGTAAATATTGAGGTTAATAAAACGGACAAAATTCATGCGATTTGTTTTTTTGGTATAGATTTTGTTATTGCACAGGTTGCTGTGATATTTTATGTGATTTTGCATGATATGTTCTTTCGATATTGACGAAGAAAAAGAGCCGAGGAAAAGATGTCAGTTCGATTTGAAAAAAAAGAAAAGATATGATGGGGTTGCAACAGCGAAATCTCGGATGATTAAGGAGGTGAATAGATCCAAAGTTTTTTGAATCGGATTTTAAAAAACGCTGTCTTCGCAATATAATAATGTCAGTAGTTTGCAAATAGAAAATGTCAGGTTATAATCGCCTCCTAGACCGGAGGTGAATAGTGTTGAACCTGACTATGAGAGAAGCGGAGAGGTATAAAGTGATATCAGAGGTAGAGGGAGGGTATCTTAAAGGAGGAGAAGCCGCGGGGATATTGGGTTTAAGTGAGCGACAGGTGTATCGGATTAAGGCGCGAGTGAAGGAAGAAGGAGCGGGAGGAGTGATCCATAGGAGCAAGGGTAAGAGATCTCCGTATTGGCTTAAGGAGAAGATAAGAGAGCGGATAGACCATTTATATCAGAGTAAATATAGAGGTTTTAACCTGACCCATATGACGGAGTTTCTGAATGAGGAGGAGGGGATTAGGGTATCGAGGGAATCGGTAAGGCAGATCTTGTTGGAGAAGGGTTCATATACCAAGCAAAGAAGACAACCCAAGCACCGGCAGTGGAGAGAGCCTTGTTCCAGAGAGGGGCAGATGGTTCAATATGACACTTCGGATCATGATTGGCTGGAGGGTAGGGGACCCAGGCTTTATCTGATTAAAGGGGTAGATGATGCTACCAGCAAGGTGGCGGGGGCTAAGTTTGTGTTAACTGATGGGGTGAAGCAAAATATGGGGGTATTCTGGGATATGATCCGAAGAAGGGGGATTCCTTTGAGCGTGTATGTGGATCGGGGCTCTAATTTCAAGACTACTCGCCACCACAGCATAGAGGACCAGCTTAAGGGAGAATATCCCCTGACCCAATTTGCCAGAGCTTTAGAGGAATTGGGAGTGAAGATGATCTATGCCAATTCACCCCAGGCCAAGGGGAGGATAGAGAGGAAGTTCGGGGTATTTCAGGATAGACTTTGTTCGGAGTTTCGCTTATATAACATCTCCACCTTGGAAGATGCTAATCGCTATCTGTGGGAGAAGTTTATTCCTCGACATAATCGGATGTTTTCCCGAACGGCTAAAGAACCCGGTTCGGCCTATAGACCCTTACCCCCAGGGTTAAGCTTGAAGGACATCTTCTGTTTAAAGGATGAAAGGATGGTGGCGGGGGACAACACCATAAGTTACCAGGGAAGGGCTTTTCAAATCCTACCCAATCAATACCGATCAAGCTACTACAAGGCTAAGGTGGAGATACACGAGTATCTGGATGATTCCATCAGCCTCTTTTACCAAGGCAAAAAGCTAAAACACAAACCATTAACTAAGCCGAAGACCAAATCTTTCAGCTCCTTTATTCAACCAAAGGAAACAGAATTGGTAACCATCAATTACTGACATTTTAAATTTGCAGAAAACCTGACATTTTTGATTTGCGTTGACAGGATTTTAAAAAACGCTTGACAATAGAAGATAAAGTTACGTTATTGGTTCGTTGTTTTTTGTGATCGGATTGACAGGTAATATGATCAGAAAAGAAGAACAAAAAAGAGAAAGGAGTAATCATGGAGCGATTTTCTAAAGGAACGCTTTGGATCGTTCTGATGGGGCTGTCGGTTTTATTGTTAATGTACGTCTCGGCTGATGCGGGTATCACCGGCAAGATATCGGGCCGGATTATCGACGAGGAGACCGGCGCCGAGCTGCCGGGTGCTTCCATCCGTATCGATGGAACCACCATGGGTAACATGGCCGGTGCGGATGGTTCCTATTATATCCTCAACATCACCCCCGGCACCTATTCGGTCACCGCATCGCTCATCGGCTATATTTCAGTAACAGCCAAGGACGTAAAGATAACGTCTGATCTTACCACTGAACAGAATTTTAAACTGAAAGCCTCAGCCATTGAGGTGAAGGGTGTGACCGTGCTGGGGGAGAGAAAGGTGATTGAAAGGGGTGTCACCTCCAGCATCAGAAACATCTCCACTGACGACATCAAGAACATGCCGGTAAAGGAGATATCCGAGATCTTGGCTACCCAGGTGGGTTTCGTTACTAAAGGCGACCAACTCCACATCCGGGGAGGCAGAGCGGGTGAAGCTTTGTATATCGTGGATGGGGTGGAGACGCGTGACCTTCTGGGTGGTTTGGGAAAAGTTACCGGCGGCATGAACGTCTCTTCATCCAACATCGAAGAGATCTCCATACAGAAAGACGGATTCGATCCGGAATATGGTAACGTTCAATCCGCGGTGATCAGCCTGGTAACCAAAGAGGGTTCCAGCAAGATCACCTCGGGCTACTTTGAATTCATGACCGACGATTTCGGTACCTCCCAGCTGAACAGATATTCACGAAATTCGGATCGGGTGGAATTTTCCTTGAACGGACCGGATCCCTTCTTCACCACCAAATTCCTTCCGGCCATCGGAATCAAATTCCTGGGGGAGAAGCTGTCTTATTATTTAAGCGGCATAGCTTATAAGACCGATACCTATTACGAGGTTAACAAATATGCTACTTCTACCACTCAGAAGAAGTTCCGGGTGGATAATTTCCTGGGATTCGACGTTCCGGAGAGGATGAGCAACGATTATTCCGCCATTGTTAAATTAGCTTACAAAGCCTCCGCCGACAAGAAACTGGTTCTATCGCACATTCAGAACTGGGAGCGATATTCTCTCTTCTTCGATCCGTCCGGCGGAAGCACCTCCAATGAGACCAGGGGTGCGGTGAACATCTGGGCGTATCGTTATACCCCCTCCACCATTCCCCAAATCGACTATCATAATAATTCCCTGAGTTTGCTTTTCACCCACCAGGTGAGCAAGAGCTCTTTCTACGAGCTAATGCTGAGCCGTTACGTCAACAGCTATTTCCAGAGACCAGGGGATCCCAATAATCCCGGCGGAGGATTGGATCCGGGCAGTTTCACCTTAGCCAATTACTGGGAACGCTTCACCCCCAGTGAAGATGCCAACTACAACGGGCAATGGGATGACGCCGAGCCTTACCTCGACGTAAACCAGAACGGCCAATACGATTTAGGTGAGCCTTTCCAGGACACGAACAAGGGGAAAAACGGAGTTCATGATCTCGGTGAATCTTTTCTGGATTATGACGGAGACGGGGTTTACACCAAAGGGGTAGACGGTTTTGATGCCAAAACCATGGATCTTCCGGGAGAGGGGAGATGGAACAATGCGGAGCAGTTTGACTGGGACAGCGACGATCCCAACGATCCCAATGACGGCGTGGATGGATCGGATGGCAAGTTTAATCAATGGAAAGAGCCTCAGGCCTGGGGATCTTCGGGGATCGATTTTGCCGAAGCATACGAGGATGGAGATGTGAATCGGGGTGAGCCTTACATCGATCTGAACAAAAACGGAATGTACGATTTCGGGGAGAGCTTTTCGGATTTGAACTTCAACGGAAAGTACGATAGTCCCAACGATGCCTGGACCCCGGGTGTGCCTTTTGATGACCGGAATCACAACGGGGTATTCGATTATCCCAACAGCGCCTGGGACCCGGGAGAGTATTATGTAGATTCGAACCACAATGGCAAGTGGGACGGCGTAGATGGTTTCTACGATCGGGGTAACGAGAGAAGATGTTATTATCAGAGCAGAAATTCGACCAACCTGACTCTGAAATTCGACTTCACCAGCCAGGTGACCAAGGAACATCAGCTCCGAACGGGAATAATGGTCGAGCGGATGAAACTCTCCTTTGCCGATCTGCGATATCCCTATTACCAGTATGACGGACCACCGGATCCCGGTCCCTGGCCCGATAGGGGAATATTCCGTGATTTCTACACCCGGCGACCCATTCGGGGAGCTTACTATTTCCGAGACAAGATAGAATACGGAGCCATGGTGGCCAACATAGGCTTCCGTTATGATTTCTTCGCCCAGTCAGCGGACATAAGAGGTATGATGGCGGAGGATACCCCCACCGAGACGGCACCGGTCGATACCAGAGCCAAGATTTCTCCCCGTATCGGCATCTCCTATCCTATCACCGATAAAGCCAAAGTCTATTTCAACTACGGACATTTCTATCAGCTGCCGGAGCTCCAGTGGATGTACATGCAGAAAACCCAAGGCTCCGGAATCAAGCAATACGGTAATTATAATCTGGATTACATGAAACAGATTCAATACTCGCTGGGAGTGGATTACGCCCTGTCCTCCAATTACAAGCTGACGGTATCAGGTTTCTATAAAGATATCTTCGGGCAATTGAACACCGATCTTTTGCAGATCGGTCCGGCCACCTTTGAATACTGGTCCAACATCGATTACGGCAGGGCCAGAGGATTGGAGTTGCAGTTGGACAAACGGTACGGAGGTTATATTTCTGGATACGTCAATTACCAATATGCTTTTGCCTATGGTAAAAGCTCATCCGAGGCATCTAACTACTATAACCGGGCTGTGCAGGGGGGGGATATCCCCATTCAGGAATTCCCCTTAGACTGGGACGTGAGACACCAGATCACCTCCAATCTGGACTTGAGGATCCCGGAAGGGGAGCATCCTAAGCTGTTTGGCTTCAAACTTCCGGATGCCTGGGACATAAACGTAATATGGCAGTATAACAGCGGGTTCGCTTTCACTCCCAACGGCAAGTATCCGGGGCTGCAATTGCGAGTGGGGGAGAATCCCCAGACCAATTCCAAACGCATGCCTGCCAGCAGTAACGTGGATATCAGGTTCAACAAGGATTTCAAGATCTGGAAACTCAGTTACTCCATCCAGGCATGGATCAACAATGTTTTTGACCGAAAGGATGTGGTCACGGTATATGGCACCAGCGGCAGACCGGATACCAACCAAAACTACTTTGACCAGGCTTTCAGCGAGAACGTGGTGTACAAAGGTCAAGAGATCGAGATGAATCCGTTATACTACGGACCCGGTCGACAGGTCCGCTTAAGCTTTTCCTTCAAATTTTAAAAGGATTTCTCTCGGATGTAGATACCAGTAACCAAGAATGGATTAGGTGTACCATGAGGGAAAAGCAGGTTTAAGCAAAGAACGGATATTTGAAAACGATATGATACCGCAAAGGAGAAGCATATATGATAAGAATTAAGCTTCTGGCCATGTTCCTACTGGGGATGGGGGCAGTGCTGTGGGTTTCTCAAGCAGGAACAGCTGATGCAAGGATGATGCATAAGGAGGGGGAGGAAAAAGTAACCATCCAATCCGCCAAGCTGGCTGCGGGTTTGCCTAACGCCCAGCAACGGGTACACCGGGTGGGGCTGATGCGTCTGTGCGTGACCAACTGGGGCTTCTTCGGAAGTCAAGCCAGGGAACTGAATGAATCCATGGAGGGTTGTTTCAATCCCAATCCGGATAAATTGGTAGCCGCACCCTCATGTGAATACCCGGCTGGTTCAGATTTGGAGTATCTCTTCCAGGGAGGATTATGGATTGGCGCCTTGGTGGACGATAAACCCTATACTTCGTTAGCTTGCGACGGGTGGTTCTGGATTTACGAGATGTGGCCCGATGGTCCCTCGCCAGCCGGTGCCATCCAGGAGAGAAGCACACGCAGCAGCGCTTCCTGTTATTCACCGGATGCCATCTCGGAGCAGGATATAATTGCGGTGTTTACTGATACCTCCGCGGATATCCCCCTCTCCCCCGATCAACAAGACGACTGGGACAACCGGAAACATTTCCCTTTGGGTCTGCAGATCTCGCAGAGGAGTTACTCCTGGAGTTATGAGTATGCCGAGGATTTTGTGTTGATCGATTTCTTCATAAAGAACATCGGGGTGAAGAAAATAAAAAATATGTACATGGGTCTTTACATAGATGCGGATGTGGGACAT
>JBDROD010000196.1:0-2569 GCA_043810415.1 Candidatus Zixiibacteriota bacterium
TACATGTCTTATGTTTGATTCTTTCCATGTTTTTTCTTAAGTTCCCCTTTAATAACTTTCCCACTAGGATTCCGAGGTAAACTATCGACAAATTCCACAAATTTTGGTTTTTTATAGCTTGCTAAATTTTGTTTACAGTAATCAATCAATTCCTTTTCAGTAAGCTTTTTACCCTTTTTTAAAACAACAATAGCTTTTACTGATTCAACCCACTTAGGGTCAGGGACACCGATCACGGCAGATTCTAAAACTGCTGGATGCGCATTTATTACATCTTCCACCTCCTTTGAATAGATATTTTCTCCACCGCTGATAATCATATCTTTCTTGCGATCAACAATGTAAATATAGCCTTCCTCATCCACTCGGGCTAAATCCCCTGTAAACAGCCATCCATCCTTTATGGCTTCTTGAGTTGCCTCTGGGTTCTTCCAGTAACCCTTCATAACCGTCTCGCCTTTAATAATAATTTCACCTACTTCTCCCGGCTTAATGTCCTCCATTCGATCATTTACAACCCTAACATGAAGAGAAATAAGTTCTTTCCCTACAGAGTAAAGTCTTCTGACTTTATCTGCCGGTCCTTCAGTAAAATGCTCTTCAATTAGAAGGCAAGTAGCACTTGAGGTATTTTCCGTCAGGCCATAAAGGCCCCAGAAGATCTTTCCAAAAATAGGGAAAGCTTGTTTAAGCAAATCAACTGGCATTGGGGAGCCAGCGTACATAACACTTCGGAGTGAAGTATGGTCCTTTTTATATAATAAAGGAGAATTCAACAAATCCGTCAACATCGCTGCGTTCCACCATGAGGTAGTGATCCATTCCTTCTCGATTAGTTCCAACGCATAATCTGCATTCCATCTTTTCATGATGACCAATTTTGCACCCACATACATTGCGCTATAGCTAATGGCTGTGCCAGCCGCATGGTACAGGGGAGGAGTTACCAGAAGGGCGTCCTCTTTTTTCATCCCGTAGGCATACATGTCATCTAATGCATCTGTAAGTACATTTTTATGAGTAATCATCACTCCCTTTGGAAGGCCTGTTGTACCGCTGGTGTACATGACCCAAAATAAATCGGATTCATCTATGGAAACATCTGGTTCATCAGGGGAAGATTGACTTAGAAGTTCTTCGTATTGTAATATATCCCCATGTGTCTCTCCAAAGCTGATCAAATGCTTGACGTGCTTGAGATCTCCGAGAATAGATTGAATTGTATCTGCGTACTCTGGTCCAATTATAATTGTGTTGGCCTCAGCATTATTTAGAATATAAATAAGTTCTCGGCCAACGAGCCGATAATTCAATGGAACCAAAACGATGCCGCTTTTTCCTCCTGCGCAATAGCATTCCCAATATTGGTAACAATTTCCAGAAAGGATGGCAACTCTATCACCTTTAGAGATCCTCAGTTTTCGAAGAGCATGAATTAATCTGTTTACTCTCTGATTTACTTGATGCCATGTAAATCTCTTTTCTTCACAAATAACTGCTTCTTTTTCGGGATATCGGCGTGCATTCCTAGTAATTAAGTCTCCAAAAATCATCTTAGTGCCCCCTATATAGTTGGTGACTTAATAACATTTCGACCAATGAGAACCTCTAGAATCTCTGCTGCTCCTCCCCCTATCTCAACGCCCATATTGTCTCGGAAAAACCTTTCTACTTCATATTCCCGGCAATAGCCATATCCACCTAAAATATGCATTGACCAAATTGCTGCATCTTGAGCATGATGAGAAGCCACACGTTTAGCCATTGCTGCCTCTACAGTACACCGTTTCCCCTGCTCGTATAACCAAATTGCATGGTAACCAAGTAATCTGCTAGCATGGATATAGTTTGCGATCTTAGAGAACATTATTTGGACAGCTTGAAAATCCACAATCGGCTGCCCAAAAGCAACCCGTTTGTGAGCATATTTCAGAGCCCTTTCAGATGCCCCCCTCGCAATTCCAGTGGACAATGCGCAGCATAGTATACGATCTACATCAATCCCAGACAATGACACCATCATCCCTTTGCCTTCCCCAACTAAAATGTTCTCAGATGGAACTACGCAATCTTCGAAAACAACCTCGGTCTGGGATGAAGATCTCATACCGCAGGTCTCCAACTCTTTTGAAACGGTAACTCCAGGGTAATCTTTTTCAACTAGAAAGCTAGTCATACCTTTAGTCCCTTGTTCAGGATCAGTAATAGTGATGAAGACACCAATGCTTGGAAGGGGAGCGCCAAAGTTTGTAATTAGGGTCTTTGTCCCGTTAAGGATATAATATCCATCTTCGGTCTTTTCAGCTCTAGTTCGCATATTGGCCACATCCGATCCAGCATCAGGTTCGGTCATACCAATCGCTCCAATCATTTCACCTTTCGCTAACTTAGGCAGATATTTTTGCCTTTGGGTCTCGTTACCTAATTTATAGATAGAATGATGCCCTATCACTCCTGCTGTAACCATATAATCCATGGCAAGAGAAGGTAAGGCTGTTGCTATCTCCTCAACCACAAGATAAACGGCCATGAGATCCATTCCACCGCCGCCATACTCAACAGGCATAGC
>JBDROD010000197.1:0-4768 GCA_043810415.1 Candidatus Zixiibacteriota bacterium
ACGAAGCAAAATAGTAGCTGCCGATGAGACCTTGTTCCTCCTGGGCGAAGGGGACGAACATCACCGTGACCGGAAGAGGGTGTTGGGTGATGATTCTTGCCATCTCCAAAGTAGCTGCCGTTCCGGAACCGTTATCGTCCGCTCCGGGAGCCCAAACATAGGGATCAGTTCCGCTGCCGTACACCACCGAATCGTAATGCCCGCCTACCACGATCACCTTATCCGGCTGCACCGTCCCCGGTACCACTGCCACCACATTATATTGGGGGGAGTCGTAGTTATAGTAATGAAGCCATAAGCTGTCTATGCCAAAACTTACAAACTTCTGGTATATCCAATCGCGAGCCCGGTAAATCGAATCGATATAGGAATAGCGGGTCTTGAAATTCTGTAACCTCAGATCCCAGGCATAAAGAGAATCAGCCGAAACCAGGTTCAACAGACTGTCTATACCCGTCGAGTATTTTATCGAAGGTGGGACTAGAATACCGCGGGGTTTATATTTCAACGGTATGGGCTGATGGTGGATTGGGACAACATCATATCCAAAACCCCTCAATGCGGAGATAGTTTCCCTGGATGATTTCATCAATTTCCTGCTCGAATCTTCATAGATGATTCTTCCGTAAAGCTCAAGATTTAGTTTAGTCACCCCCACTCGGGAGGATACCGCAAAGTATTCCTCTGACCAGGGAGTTACATCCACTATCCGGTATTCCAACCCAATCCCGTCCAATTCTACCAATTTAGTTCTATCCAGCTCCACTAAAACAGAATTATCCCAGCGGTAGTAAGCAGTCAGATCCAACGATTTGGCGCGGGACCAATCCTGGGAGTTATTCAGGGAAAGTTGGATTAACAGCGGTTCAGCCAAAGCCGAGCTAAAGCCAAAAAACAGGATAGCAATCACCAGCAGGAGACGGTATACGATTTTTAGCTTGCGCATGATTTTCTCCTTATTTGGATTGAATGTTACATGATATTTCTAACACGACAGGTTAGATAGGTGAAGCCTTAATCAAGATACATCGGACATTATGACCTTTTGATAACCGGAGCAGTTAGGGGAGCAACCCACCGAAAGTTTATGTTATGTTTTTCAAAGGTGGTCTTTACCTTATTCTGCTCAGTGATCTTTCCGGATAAATCTCTCTTTCCTTCAAAGAGGTATATATGCTAAAACGAGGGGAGACATTCTGTCTCCACTAATCTGCTTCTGATAGTAAGGTAACTATTTTCCAGTTTTTGTCAATCTAAGAATATCCTGAAGATCAATCAGTTTTAAGGATATTGGGCTCTCTGCTTATTTAGAAGAACAAAACAATATCATGTTAATATTCTATTTGAATTGTGTTCGCTCTGAAGAGCCAACCATTGACTTGACCAGCTTCTTTTGAGCAAGGTTGACGGATTTAAGGATGGTTATCGTCCAGGTTAAATGCCAAGCGGAGAAGATAATTCCTCTCCGCTTTTGGCCTGCTCGCCTGGAAATCACATGTCTTTGTCATCGCCGTAATTCAAGAAATCCACAAGGACCATCTGTTCCTCCAGCTACCTCCTCAATTATAATTACGAATCAGCTCCCGGAAGGTTTCCGGAAATTATCAAAAAAGAACAAAAATCTCGATTTTCCAAATCCGGGTTGAAAGACAAAAACATAAAAACCTTTGATTCAATTAGGGATAACGTAACCAGCGTAAATGATTTAATTGAATGACCATAGTTTCACAGGATCTGCTTTGGCACAAAAGATCTTCGACATAATCAACGACTACTGGGGGCATCTAAAGCTTTTCTCCGGGAATGCCCGGTTGTTTTTGATCGGGATCTTCTTTTTGGGCTTGAACCTCTCCATTTTCAGTTTACTGTTAAATCTTTATTTCAAAGAACTGGGCTTCACCGAAGATCTGATCGGTGAGATTTTGTCGATGACCGCTTGGGGGATGACGATAATCTCCATTCCCGCTGCATTGATCATTCCTAAGTTCCAGGTTAGAAAGATTTTGATCACCTCCGTTCTGCTGGTGGGCATCTTTTCGCTTTTGCAGGCTGGTCTGACGGAACGGTCCGGGCTCCTTTTGGTCAGCTTAGTTCTGGGAATGGCCAGCAGCATAGCCCGGGTGGCAGCTGCACCTTTCTTGATGCAGAACAGCACTCCCAAAGAGAGGACCTATCTTTTCAGCCTGCATTTCGGCACGTATCTGGTGGCGGCGATAATAGGCAGCTTTGGAGGAGGATACCTACCTCAACTGTTTACCCACGTGGCGGCGACCAAAGCGGTTGCTTTTCGCTATTCTCTATTCCTATCTTCCGGTTTAAGCCTTTTGTCTTTGATCCCATTCATATTGATAACAGCTGAAAAAAAGTCAATAAAACGGCTTGAACCCAAAAGTCCATGGAATTGGAAATTTTTGACCGAGAGGAGCATTCTGCTTTTCAAGATATGCCTCCCCTTCTTTATTTTGGGTCTGGGGGCAGGATTAGTCATTCCCTTCCTTAACTTATACTTCAAGGAGAGGTTCTTACTTCGCGCCAACACCATTGGAATATTCTTTGCCCTTCTACAGGTCTTCATGCTGGGAGGGATTTTAGCGGGACCGCTACTATCCAAGAAGATAGGCATGATCAAGACTATAGTAGGCACCCAGCTCTCCTCCATTCCCTTCATGCTGACTTTAGCATTTACCTACCGCTTGCCTCTGGCAGTATGCTCCTTCCTTTTTCGGGGTGCCCTGATGAACATGAGCCAGCCCATCTTCACCAATTTTGCCATGGAAAAGGTCAAGGTGGAGGAACAAACTTTAACCAATGCTTTTATCATGCTCTCCTGGAGCCTTTCCTGGGCGATCAGCGCCAATTTGGGGGGAAGGTTGATCAAGGTTTATTCATTTACCCTTCCGCTTTTGATCACCGTGGGATTGTACATAATCTCAAGCATCTTATTCTACTTTTTCTTTTCATCCGAAGCGGATAAAGAGATGGGGAAGGCGGTACTCACATTCAGAGAGACTTAAATCTTTCTCAGATTCAGGTGTTAATTCGATGCTCGGATTAAAAGGAGGATCGAAAAATTTCTTTCATGAATTAACCTTCCCCCCTATATTTATGTATTGCCAGACAAGGTATGGACACATATCAAACAAAAAAGGGAAAATCTGAACTGCGAACTAAAAAACAGAAGAAACGTTTCTCGATACTGACTATATAAATGCATCATCACACGTAACCCATAGCTTGAAGAGGAGAAAGCATGATAAGTCGAAAGATATTCTGTGTTCTGATCTTGGTAACTGCTATCTGGGCATTAAATTTTGCCCAGGCATCTGCAGATTCGGTTTTGATCAAACTCAATTTAAAGACAGCTGAAGACTATACCCAAGCAAAATCAGCCGGGGTGATGGTCTATCACCGGTTTGAGGATTTTGTATTAGCCGAGTTCGAGAAATCAAAGCTGGTGGAGTTGGACCGAGCCGGTTTGAATTACGAGATCGTGGATGAGAACCCCTGGACGGCAGGATACTTTCTGGTCACCTCCCGGGAGGAGCCAGCGAAAGTTAAGTTGGAATCTTACGGCCAGATTCTCTTGAAAGATACCAACTGGCAGCTGCTAAGGACTACACCGGAAAAAGCAGCCGAGTTGAGAGCTTTGCGATACTCCGTGATACCGATTCGTCACCAACCCCTGCCATTAGAATACAGAACCCCGGGTTTGCTGACTAAAACGGTTTATCCATATTCAACCGACATAGATAGCTTATTGAATCTGATTTCTCAGGATTCTCTTTATAGCTGGGATCTTAGATTACAGAATTTCAAGACCCGCTACGCTTATTCGGATTCGTTAATCAAAGCGCGAGATTGGTTATATGACAAATTCGTCAGTTTTGGCATAGACAGCGTGTGGCTTCAATACTATATAGTTGATTCGGCGGCATGGAATGTGGTAGCTACGATTCCCGGTACGGTACAGCCGGATAGGGTGATCGTGGTGGGCGGGCATTACGATTCGGTGGTATACGGCAGCGGAGTTAATCCCTATGTTTGGGCTCCCGGAGCGGACGATAACGGTTCCGGAACGGTGGCTACCTTGGAGATGGCAAGAATTATTGCCCAGCACTCCCTTCCGGTTAGCGTAATGTTTGTACCTTTCGATCAGGAGGAGCAGGGACTTTACGGCAGTTATTATTTTGCCTCTTATCTTCATAATTTGGGAACCAATGTCGAATTGATGATCAACTCGGACATGATCGGGCACAGCGTCGATTCCGATCCGGACGTGATGATCTACGCAGCTCCGAATATCATGGGTTATGTCAATACCATGGTAAACATGGCAAATACTTATACCGATTTGCGTCCGGTTTATGGCGGTCAAGAGGTCAGCAGCGACAATTTTTCTTTTTATCAATGGGGATTTAATGCTCTATGTGCCTTGGAAGGAGATTTCAACTATTCCGGATGGCATACAAACTATGACGTGGTGGATAGCTTAAACTATCCTTACATGAAAGAAGTGGTGAAAATGTGTTTGGCCACCCTGTTGTATGTGAGCAATTCACCTTCGCCGGTGGAGAATCCGGACGTTAAGAGTGCGGGGGATGGGCATACGATATATGTGGAATGGACCCCAAACCCCACGGTCGAGAATGTGGCCCACTACAATGTTTACTTCGGAACCACCAGCGGACAGTACGACAGCACTCATCAGGTCGCTGTTCCGGTGGACACCCTACGCGGACTGACGGAGAACACCACCTACTTTGTAACC
>JBDROD010000198.1:0-3375 GCA_043810415.1 Candidatus Zixiibacteriota bacterium
GTAACGTGAATCTCATCTCCTGCATTTTCGTCAATTACTGCTCCAAAAATAATATTTGCTTCCTCGTGGGCATCCTTCTGGATCATCGTAGAGGCTTCGTTTACTTCGTGGAGCGTTAAGTCTGGACCAGCGGTAATATTAATGAGCAATCCTTTAGCTCCTTCAATGGTGACATCATCCAGGAGGGGGCTTGAGATTGCTTGCCTGGCCGCCTCAATCGCCCGATTCTCGCCCGATGCACTTCCGGTTCCCATAAAGGCCATGCCCATTTCCGACATCACCGTGCGAACGTCAGTGAAGTCGAGATTGATGAGGCCTGGAACCGTTATCAAATCTGAGATTCCTTTCACCGCATGAAGGAGAACTTCATCAGCCTTTTTAAATCCATCGAGGAGCGTCATTCTCTTGCTGGAATTTACCAGCAGCTTCTGGTTTGGAATAGCGATTAAGGTATCAACAGCGTCCTTTAATTCCTCGATACCCTTATCCGCAATCCGTTGTCTCCGCTTTCCTTCAAAGAAAAACGGCTTAGTGACCACCGCCACTGTGAGCGTTCCCATTTCTTTTGCTATTCCCGCCACAACCGGTGCACCTCCCGTTCCCGTACCTCCTCCCATGCCGGCAGCAATGAAAACCATATCAGCGTCGGCCAGAAGCTCCCTTATTTTATCCAAATCTTCCATAATTGCTTTTTTTCCCACTTCAGGGTCGGCTCCGGTTCCCAGCCCCTTGGTAAGGTTAACACCTAATTGAACCTTGATAGGTGACCTACATGCCCCCAGTGCCTGTAAATCGGTATTGGCAGCAATAAATTCGACCCCATCCAGATTGGAGGTAATCATTGTGTTTATGGCGTTACAACCTCCCCCCCCAATTCCAAATACTTTGATTTTAGCATTCAAGTTGGGTACTCTTTCTAATTCTATCATCCTTTAACTCCTCCTTTTTGTTTAACCAATTAATAGTGGCCTTTTGACGAGTTAAAAAAACTCTAAGAACCACCCTCTCATCTTATGGACGAGAGTATTGAAGAGGTTCCCTTTGCCGTTAAAATGAACATCCGCTTTCTGACCTTGGCCATAGAGAATCAACCCTACCACAGTAGCATACATTGGATTGTTCACCACATCATTTAACCCTTTGACTCCTTGTGGATATCCAATCCGCACGGGGAGCTTAAAAATCTTTTCAGCCATTTCTGCAATACCAGGCATCAATGATGCCCCGCCGGTTAAAACAACTCCTGACCCTATAAATTCTCCCATTTCTGATTTTAAAATCTCCTTTTGCATCAGCTGCAGAATTTCCTCAGCGCGAGCTTCAATAATCTCGCATAATGTTCTCTTTGACACTGCTTGGGTCTCTCTCCCGTCAATGCTGGTAACCTGAATCTTCTCTTCCCGGTTTACAGAGCTCGTAAGCGCACATCCATATTCTTTTTTTATCCGTTCTGCTTCTTTTATTGTGGTCCGTAACCCCAAAGCAATATCAGAGGTAAAGTGGTTCCCCCCAATCGGAATGACGGATGTATATCCAATACTTCCTCTACAGAAAATCGCTATATCAGTTGTTCCACCTCCCATATCAATTAATACCACCCCCAATTCCTTTTCATCACTTATTAATACCGCTTCACCTGAAGCCAGTTGTTGAAGAATAATATCCTTGACATCCAGCCCAGTCCGGTTAGCGCATTTAACAATATTCTGAGCTGAAGCTACCGCGCCGGTCACCACATGAACTTTGGCTTCCAGACGCATACCGGACATCCCCAGGGGATCACGGATCCCCCCTTGATCATCAACGATAAATTCTTGAGGGAGTACATGAATAACTTCCCGATCAACCGGAATAGCAATTGATTTGGCAGCATCAATTGACCGCTTGACATCAGAACGCTTCACCTCTCTGTTTTTGACTGCCACTACCCCATGACTGTTAAAACTCTTTATATGACCTCCGGAAATACCGGTATAAACTGTTTCCACCTCATAGTCAGCCATTCGTTCTGCTTCTTTCACTGCCTTCCGGATCGAATCAATGGTTGACTCTATGTCAATAATCATCCCCTTTTTCAGTCCTTTTGAAGGATGCGTTCCGATCCCCACAATATCAATACCATCTGGTTGTTTCTCACCGATAATGGCACAGGTTTTCGACGTTCCAATATCAAGACCAACAACCATATTTCCATTACTTCCCATTTTTTCATCACCTCCTCTTAATTAGGATGTGGAAGATAATCTGACGTGGGCTACTCCTGAAGAAATAAGCTCTATCGCCTTAGCCTTGACCTTTCGTTTATGAAGATCTTCCTGGATCTGGGAAAGTAAGTTGAGCTTTTCTCGGTAGTCTCCAATGCCTATTCGTATGGGAATGGCATCCTGAAGCGTATAAAAGGTAAGACCATTGTTACTGTCAACATGAATTTCTGAAATCACGTCGCTTGGCAGCACCCCTGTCTTATCGGCGGTGTCCATGACACTAAGAACCTTTTTAATGATGTGAGCGTTTTGTTCGGAAAAGGATAGACCGGTGATAACGGGCATGTCGAGATGATCTTTGTTCTCAACTTCTTTGAATAAAACACCGTCCTTATCCAGGAAAAATAATTTCTCATGACTAACAATGGCAACCGGAATCCGCTCATCAACCTTTATTTTTAATGCGTGAGGAAAGATTCGGGTAATTTTCACTTCCTTAACCCAACGGTTAAATTTGAGCTGACGAGCTATTTCTTTGAGGTTAAGGGTAAAAATGTTGGTTTCCATGGGAATCCCTGTTAATCGCATTAATTCCTGGGGAGTAACCTTTTGGCAACCTTCAAACTGAACATCTTTTAAACTGAGGTATGAGGATTGAACAATATAATGAACCAAATGATTAACAAAAATCGAAGCAATGATTATTAACGATACAAAAAAAAGCGTCCTGATTGCAGTGAAAAAAACTCTTTTAACCGTTTCACGGTGCAAAAGCTTTTTTCTTTTGACCCCATATCGTTGATTATGGACTTTCATGGTGTAATAATCCTTCCTTGGTACCGAAAAATGATACGTTCACTGGCTTATTGCAACATGGTCACCCTCGGAATCTTCTTGTTGTCGCGACCGCTTTATGGTTGAACAGATATGTAACTGCGCTGAGAGAAGTATCTTTTCAACCAGCGTCGGGAAGTCTATACCTGTATGAGCAGCGGCCATGGGTAGCAGGCTCATCTCGGTTAACCCTGGTATCGTATTAACCTCTAAAATGGTGAGGTTCCCGTGCCTATCGGCGCGAAAGTCTACCCTCGCAGCTCCAGAGCACTGCAAGGCCCGGTAGGCTGTAAGCCCAAGCGTCTGGGCCTTTTCAGTTGCTTCCTGCGAAAGACGC
>JBDROD010000199.1:0-4757 GCA_043810415.1 Candidatus Zixiibacteriota bacterium
ACTCAAGGTGGGAACAGATGGCAATTGAATATAACTTAATAATCTAGTGCTTTGTAATATAAATTTCCTTCGTATTCTGTGATTCTATGGGCTAAAGCCCAAATGGGCGTGGGAGTTTGTAAACTTATCCCACGACCTGAAGGTCGTGGCAATAGATTATGGAATAACCATATCGTAAACTTAGGTTACAGTACACTAGATATCCTCAATTGATTATTTCGAGACAGGCATATTTAGCCAAAAGCTTCTTTTTAATCCCGTTTTTGAAGATCACTATCAGGGTTAAATTCTCCCCGGAGCCTTCCCGGTAGAGTATCACCCCTTCCCCCCACTGGGAATGAAGCACCGTGGTACCTATCTGTAACATGGAGTCATAGGGGTGGTCTGATTCGAAGGTAAAAGATTTTATGTGGTTTGAATCCACTTTGTCGGAAAACCTTTCTTTGTCTTCCCGGATATAACCTTCGATCTGCAATAGCTCTCCGGGGATTTCATCCAAGAATCTGGATTTCAAGTTTATCATATCGGCAAACCGCCGACGGTTGCGGGCACAAGATAAATATAACCGCTCCTTTGCCCGGGTGATTCCGACATAAAAAAGCCTTCTCTCCTCTTCCAGCTCGGATGGATTCTCCAGCGAGCGGGAAAGCGGAAAAAGACCCTCCTCCAGTCCGGCAATAAAGACCACCCGGAACTCCAGTCCCTTGGCAGCATGTAAGGTCATGAGGGTTACCGCATCTTTTGACTTATCCCACATATCTATGTCGGTAATCAGGGAGACCTCTTCCAGAAAACCTTCCAGCGTGGGATTATCAGTCCGTTCCCTGAATTCCGCCGTGGCATTGACCAGTTCCTTGACGTTTTCTATCCGGTTATCCGCCTCAATGGTCTTCTCTTTCTTTAGAGCGTCCAAATAACCGGTCTTCTCCGTCACCAGCCCGGTGATTTGGTCCACCGACAATTCATCCTTCAGCCGGGAAAACTCAGCCAGCATGCCATAGAAATCCTTAATCGCGCTCTTAAGCCGGGGAGAGATTCCCTCTACCTCCTGGATATGCTTAATCCCTTCGAGGAGGTTCAGATTGCTTTTCGAGCTGTAATTTTCCAACTTGGATATGGTCTGAGCACCGATTCCTCTTGCCGGCACGTTGATGATCCTCTTCAGGCTGAGCGCGTCTTTGGGGTTGGCCAATACCTTCAGATAAGCCAGCATGTCTTTTACCTCTTTTCGCTCATAGAACCTTACACCGCCGACTATCACGTAAGGTATGCCCGAGTCCCGCAGCCTCTGCTCGAAAACCCGCGACTGGGCATTGGTCCGATAGAGAATGGTGAAATCGGACCGGGAATAGGTGTCCTGTTGAATCAAATGCTGGAGCTGCCCCACGATCGCTTCCGATTCCTGATACTCGTTTTCCAGAAACCAGAGGTTGACCTTTTCCCCGCCCGCTATCTGGGTATATAGGGTTTTCCCCTTTCTCTGCAGGTTGTTTTTCACCACCGCCCCTGCAGCATCCAGGATGATTTGGGTGGAGCGATAGTTCTGTTCCAGCTTCACTATCTTGGCGTCGGGATAGTCTTTTTCGAAATCCAGAATGTTGTTGATGTCCGCACCCCGCCATCCGTAGATGGACTGATCCTCGTCCCCCACCACGCACAGGTTCCTGTTTTTTGAAGCCAGCAGATTTACCAGCCGATATTGAGCGTGGTTGGTATCCTGGTACTCATCGACCAGTATATATCGGAACCGGTCCTGATATTTCTCCAGAACCTCGGGGTTTTGGGTAAATATCTCCACCACCCGCATGATCAAATCGTCAAAATCGAAAGCATTCGCCTGGGCTAACTTATTTTGATAAAGTTTATATATCTTGGCTGCGTTCTCCTCAAAATAGTCTTTGGTTTGGGAGGAGAAATCCTGCCAGGTGATCAACTTATCCTTGGCAGAGGAGATGCGGTTTTGCACCGCATCGGGAGAGACCTTCTGAGGGGACAACTCCAGTTCCTCCATGCATTTTTTCAAAAGCGATATCTGATCGTCATCGTCGTAGATGCTGAAATTCCTGGTGTAACCCAAAAGATGCGCCTCCGTTCTCAAAATCCTGGCACACCAGGAATGGAAGGTGCTCAACCATACGCCGCTCCCCGCGGGACCGAGTAATTTTTCCACCCTCTCCTTCATCTCACCCGCCGCCTTATTGGTGAAGGTCACCGCCAGGATTTTATCCGGATGGATTCCCTTCACCCCTATTAAGTAGGCGATGCGATAGGTCAGTACCCTGGTCTTGCCGCTGCCCGCACCTGCCAAGATCAGAAGCGGACCGGAGGCATAAGTTACCGCTTCTCTCTGCGCCGGATTTAGATCCTTCAAAAAATCAATCATAACATCGCTTTGGAAATCACGTTTATGATAAATCCAAACTTTCCTTGCAGGTAATTATAATACATAACGTATATATTTCAAATAGCTTTGATGAGGGAGGAAAAAACATACCCGTCTTCTATTCACCCGAATGTAATCACTAGAAAGTAACTTGCGTTACAATCCTCGATTATGTCGGGATATTCTTTGTCAGCTTGCCCGTTTATTTAGAAATAACTTGACAAATTGAAATCCGGGCAATTAAATGTAGTTGTATATATAGGTAAATGAAACCAGGGTGGTAAACGGAAGGATCAAATGGAAATAAAAAAAATAATCGGGATAGAACCAGGTCCCCCGGGATTCCACGTTTTCAGCGCCTTCAAACTTCCCCGCATGGGTTTGCCGATCATGGGGACGGTTTTAAGAGACAAAGGTTACCAGGTGAAAATCTTCTGCTCCGACATTGCTCCCATAGATTGGTCGGAGGTTTTATCCGCGGATCTGGTGATGCTCTCCACCATCACCAGCACTGCTACCGAAACTTATCAAATCGCCCGGAAAATAAAGGAGAAGGCAAAGGTTTTGGGAAAAGACATCCCCATCGTCATGGGAGGGGCACACGTGACCTTCATGGCGCATGAAGCTTTAGACCAGCATGCTGATTTTGTGGTAAGGGGCGAAGGAGAGGAGACCATCTTGGAGCTTTTGTCCTGGTTGGAGGACGGGAACGATCCCAACGTCATTTCCCAAATCAAGGGATTATCCTACAAGATAGGAAACCGGGTCCATCACAATGAGAAAAGGCCGCCTTTTATGGACCAAGACTCTCTTCCCACGCCGGATTTGTCTTTAATCCAGGGATGGAAAAATCCATCTATCTTTCCGGTTATTACCTCCAGAGGTTGTCCCTTCGATTGTACCTTTTGCTCGGTCACCAAGATATTCGGTCACCGGTACCGAACCAGAAGTCCGGAGAAAGTAATTGAGGACATCAAGTATTACCATGAATTATATCCCCATTCCTGGATATTTTTCTACGATGACAACTTTTCTGCGGACAAAAAGAGAACCAAAAGGATTTTGGAGTTAATGATCGAAAATGATCTGCACATATCTTGGACCGCTCAAAGCCGATTGGATGTAGTGAAGGATAAGGATTTGCTTCAACTGATGCACCAATCCGGTTGTAAAGTCTTATACATCGGCTTAGAATCGGTTAATCCGAAAACCCTGTTGGAATACAATAAGCTGCAGGTAGTAGAGGATATGGAAGAGGCCATCAAGACCTTACATCAATATAAAATCAAAGTACACGGGATGTTTGTATTAGGTGGAGAGCAGGATGATAGAGATACGGTGATGCAAACCGTAAGATCGGCTATTAAGTGGAAGATCGATACGGTTCAGATGGTGATCTTGACTCCCCTTCCGGGTACCCCGGTTTATGAAAAGATGGTCTCGGAGAACCGGATTACCTCCTTCGACTGGAGCCAGTACGACGGTCATCACGTGGTATACAAACCCAATAAAATGTCGGTGTGGGAGCTTCAGTTCGGAGTGATGCTGAAAGCCATGCCCAAATTTTACTCGTTATGGCAGGCACTAAAAGCCGCGGTCAAGTTCAAATTCAAAAACTTTCAATTTCGAATCTACGGTCACTGGATGCTCATCAAATGGAAGGTCCACAACAGCCGGTATTTAGATGAATTGAGAGCGTTTTCCTCCAAGCTGATCAGTAAAGAGAAAACCAAGCAGTCCGCCAAAGGATAGAGTTGATCGGATTGTAGATAAGCTAAGAGGTCGATCTCACTAGGTTGAGATCGACCTTTTAGTTTTGCATTGAATTTCTATAATTTGCATTCTTTTAGGAGCTTAGCCTTAACACCTTCAAAAGCGTCAGGAGTAAGCTCCTGACGTAAATCTTATCAAACTCTTTCAAAGGGATCAAACAGCTTTTTACATTCCTGCAGGGCGAATCTATCGGTCATGCTGGTGATGTAGTTTGTAGGGACATGGCTTGTTCCGGTCCGAACTCGAAGGTGGACAGCCACGAGGGCTGTCCCTACAGTGCTTCATCTTTGAGTTGATAATAAATTTGTGAGGGAGTTTTTGTTTATCTATATATATCTCGCCTGTGTCCTACGTGAAGGACAACCACCTCTCTGTTAGAATCGTTGATTTCATAGATGACCCGATAGTCACCCACCCGCATCTTCCATCCTTCGCGTCCGGTTAATTTGGAACAACCGGAGGGTCTTGGATTCCCCGCCAGCCGTAAGATAGCTTTCTTAACTTTTTTATATTCTGTTGCTTCAAGGACCGATAGTTCCTTCGTAGCTCTTGGAAGAATAAAGAGGGAATATCTCATTTGCGTTTTCTTTCCAACTGAACC
>JBDROD010000200.1:0-10570 GCA_043810415.1 Candidatus Zixiibacteriota bacterium
CGCTTTTCCACCCATCAAGCTTGCCCATATACTGGGAGAGGTATTGTCCCAAAAGGGGATGAAGCAGCTGCGTATCGCGGAAACCGAAAAATATGCTCATGTGACGTTTTTTTTCAACGGGGGGGAGGAGATACCATTTGCCGGGGAAGACAGGATTTTGATCCATTCCCCCAAGGTCGCCACCTACGATTTGAAGCCGGAGATGAGCGCATTTGAGGTGACCGAAGCGGTGGTCAAGGAGATAAGATTGAAGAAATACGATTTTATACTCCTGAATTATGCCAATCCGGACATGGTAGGACATACCGGCGTCATTCCGGCTGCCGTGAAAGCCGTCGAGGCGGTGGATAAATGCATTGGGGAAGTGATCTCGGCGGTCAAAGAGGTGAGGGGGTTGGCTATGGTGACGGCAGATCATGGAAATGCAGACCAGATGATCGATCCATCCAACGGAGAGGTATTCACCGCCCATACCACCAATTCGGTTCCTTTTGCTTTGGTGATGGAAAATTTCAAGGGGAAATTAAGGCCGGGCGGGAAGCTCGCCGATGTAGCACCAACCATCCTTCACCTGATGAACATAGATAAACCGAAAGAGATGGATGGGGAGAATCTTATAATTAAGATTTAAGGAGAAAGGGGTAAGGTTTAAGCTAACACCTAACACCTTTAACCTTAAACCTTAGACGTTAAACGCATTTTAAACAGGGGAAAGTATGAAAGAAGAAATCAAGCAAATCCTGTGGGTGGACGATGAGATCGATCAGCTGAAATCGCAGATCATCTTTCTTCAATCCAAAGGTTACCAGGTGACCGAAGCGTCGAACGGGGAGGATGCGGTAGCACTTGTAGGGAAAAAGAATTTCGATCTTGTGCTTTTAGATGAGATGATGCCCGGCAAGGACGGGTTAACCACTTTGGAGGAGATCAAGGAAAAAAGCCCGCATCTGCCGGTGATCATGGTGACCAAATCCGAAGAGGAGAATCTGATGGAACAGGCCATCGGCCAGAAGATCGACGACTATCTGACCAAACCGGTCAATCCCAGCCAGGTTCTTTCCGCTGCCAAAAAGATATTGGATACCAGAAAGATCAGAGTCCAACGTATGGCTCAGGAGTATGCAAAAGCTTCAGCCAAAATCCGGTCGGCTCTATTTGGTCCGCTCTCCTGGAGGGAGTGGATCGACGTCCATCAAACCCTCTGCGAGTGGGATTTAGAGATAGATAATTTTGGCGATCCGGATTTAAGGCAGTCTCATCAGGGGCAAAGAAGAGAATGCAACATCGAGTTCGCCAAATACATAGAGGATATTTATCTAAGATGGCTGGCGAAGGAAAATCCGCCTCTGTTTTCGGTGGATATGGTGAAGCAGTATCTTTTCCCTCTTTTTTCGAAAACCAAGAGAGTGGTTTTCATAGTGATGGACTGCATGCGGCTGGATCAATGGCTGATCATCGAGCCGGTGTTGGATGAATATTTTCACATAAAGAGGGATTACTACTATTCCATTCTCCCTACCGCCACCCCTTATTCGCGTAATGCCATCTTCAGCGGGCTTTTCCCGTCGGAACATGCCCAGAAGTATCCGGAGCTTTGGAAGGCAGGCACCACCGATGACTCGAGCCGGAACAGATATGAGCACCAGCTGATGGATCACCAGCTCAAGAAACTGGGGGTGTTGCTCAAATCGGATACCAAATATGTGAAGGTGCTGGATGCGGCGGAGGGGGAATATCTGGCCAAGAAGATGTCTTCGTATAAAGATACTCAGCTTCTCTCGATCGTATTCAATTTTCTGGACATTTTAGCTCACGGCAGATCCCAATCGGAGATTCTGAAGGAGATGACTCCGGATGAATCCGCCTATCGTTCCCTGACCCGTCCCTGGTTTACACATTCATCCTTGTTCCGGGTATTACAGTATCTCTCCACCCAGGACTGTACGGTGGTTTTAACCTCCGATCATGGAAGCGTTTTGGGCACGCGAGGGACCATAGCTTTAGGTAAAAAAGATACCTCCACCAATCTGCGATACAAGTATGGGGATCATTTGAACTGCAATCCCAAAGAGGCTCTTTTGATAAAGGATCCGGCGCAATACAAGCTTCCGCGCTATAACATGTCCACTACGTACATTATCGCCAAGGAGGATTTTTACTTAGTTTATCCCACAAGTTACAACGAGTACGAAAAAGAGTATAAAAACAGCTTCCAGCACGGTGGAATTTCTTTAGAGGAGATGATCCTGCCAGTGGTGACTTTAACCCCCAAGAGATAAAAAAAATTATATGGGTCGTAGGGCGGACCCCCTGCCCGTCCGGGATTAGCGGGGCCGGGTGCCCCGCCTACAAGAGCAAGGTGGAATCAGCGCGCAGTCTGAAGTCTGCAGCTACAAGTGAGACCCACCCTCACCCTCCCTTATCAGGGAAGGAATTTTAATTCCTCCGCTACATAGGATATTACCATTTTTCCTTCTTCCTTTTTCCATTATCCTTGCCGTTACAATTTTCGTTTTACCTTTTTCACTTTATATCGTATATTTGCCAAGTGATTATGGTAAGCCAGAAGACCAAGAGTCCAGAAGAAACCAAAAATCTCGGAAAAGACTTATCCCGGAAGCTCAAACCCGGATCGGTGGTGGCTCTGATAGGTCCCTTGGGCAGCGGAAAAACCGTTTTGGTTCAGGGAATCTGTGCCGGATTGGGGGTGGAGAAGACGGTTACCAGTCCCACCTTTGTGATCATCAACGAGTATCCCGGGAGTTTGAACAAGTCCCCCATCTGGGTGTATCATTTCGATTTGTATCGGTTGGAGAATGTGGATGAGTTTCTAAGATTGGGTTACGAGGAATACTTTTATGGCAAAGGGGTTACCCTGATCGAATGGGCGGAGAAGATTAAAGGATCTCTGCCAAAAAAGAGGATGGAGATAAATCTTAAGATTCTTTCGGAAAGCGAAAGAGAAATTTGTATTGAAAATTTCTAAACCTTATCCCCTATATCCCCCTCTCCTCAGCAAGGAGAGGGTGCCTCGGAGGGAAAGTAAAAGAAACATGAAAATATTAGGCATAGACACCTCCACCATGACCGCCGGCGTTGGTGTTATCGAGGATGATCAGGTGTTGATCGATTTGAAGTATGACGTGAAGATCACTTACTCGGAGGTGCTCCTGTCGACCATTGATTTGGCTTTGAAAACAATTGGTTTGGAAATGGAAAAGCTGGACGGGTTTGCCATATCCATTGGTCCCGGCTCTTTTACCGGTTTGAGGATCGGATTATCCACGGTAAAAGGGTTGTGTTTCGCATCCGGAAAACCCTTGGCCAGCGTCCCCAGCTTGGATGCTTTGGCCTCCCTATCCCTTTTCTGCCGATATCCGGTGGTGCCGCTTTTGGATGCCAAGAAAAACCAGGTGTATGCAGCCATCTATGATACCAGCGAAGGAGAATTGAAAAGAAAAAGCGGATATTTAGTTGTTGACATAGAGGAACTAATTAAGAATATTTCTTCGAAGACTTTGTTCGTCGGTCCGGGTATTAAGGTTTATCAGAAAGATTTGAACCAATTTCTGGGAGATAAAGCCTGTATCGCACCAAATGAGCAGTCCCTTCCCAGCGGAGCCTGCGTAGCTCGCATAGGTTTAGGCAAGATAATCTCCGGTCAGGTGGAAGATATAACCGACTTGGAACCGATGTATCTCCGGAAATCCGAGGCAGAGCTTAAATTCAGAAATGTTAAAAGAGCTTGATCAGATTACCGTTCAGAGAATGACCCATGAGGATTTAGACGAGATAGCACGGTTGGAGAAGATATGTTTCTCTGATCCATGGAACCGGAAGTGCTTCGAGGAGGAGTTGGAGCATCAGTTCTGTATGCCGCTGGTGGTCCGGTTGGATCATCAGGTCGTCGGCTATGCCTGTCTTTGGCACGTGGACGAACAGATGGAGATAGCCAATTTTGCCGTATCACCCGAATTCAGGAGAAGGGGAATCGGTCGCAGGTTGATGGAGGAGGTGCTTCTGGAATCAAGGGAAAGGGGATGCACCAGTGTGATCTTGAGCGTCAGGGAATCCAACCTGTCGGCTAAAAACCTTTACGAGGAATTCGGGTATGTAGAGGTGGGAAGAAGAAAACGATATTATCGATATCCGGTCGAAGATGCAGTGATTATGGTAAAGGAGCTTTGAGGAAAACCAGGACGGTTTTCGAAGTTCATTTCCGGTTGCGAAGTTCGCATTGATGCTCGAAGCTTTGAGATCGAAATTCGAATGAAAAAACAGGCATCTTATTGATTAGTGTCGGTTATTAAACCTGGTAAAAACAAACTGGAAAAATCATGGAGTGGTTCAAAAAAGCCAAAGAGGGTTTGGTTCCCCAGAGAAGAAAGGATATCCCGGACGGCATCTGGGTTAAATGCGATTCATGCGGGGAGATCATCTACAGAAAAGAGCTGGAGAAGAACCTGTGGGTCTGCTCCAAGTGTGATTATCATTTTCGGATCAACAGCAAAGATTACATGAATCTGATCCTGGATGGAGGGGAATTGGTGGAATATGATGCGAACCTGGAAGCCACCGATCCCCTGGAGTTCAAAGATTCCAAGAGATATCCCGATCGCATAAAAGATTCCCAGAGGAAGACCAATCTCAACGATGCCATCGTGGCGGGGATCGGAAAGATCAACGGAAGGGAAGTAAGCTTTGCCGTGATGGATTTCGGATTCATCGGGGGGAGCATGGGATCGGTAGTAGGGGAGAAGGTCGCCCGGGCTATCGAAAGAGCATTGAACCGACGAATCCCCCTGGTGATTATCTCCTGCTCCGGGGGTGCCAGAATGCAGGAGGGAATCCTCTCGCTGATGCAGATGGCAAAAACCTCCGCTCTTTTGGCTAAGTTATACGATCATAATATCCCGTTCCTCTCGGTTCTGACCAATCCCACCACAGCCGGGGTGATGGCAAGCTACGCCTCCTTAGGTGACGTGATCATCGCCGAGCCAAAAGCGTTATTGGGGTTTGCCGGTCCCCGGGTGATCCAGCAGACCATAAAACAGGACCTCCCTCCTGGTTTTCAAAGCTCAGAGTTCTTCTTGGAACACGGCTTTTTGGATTTGATCTCCCATCGCCAGGATTTGAAAAAGAACATCTCTTTAATCGTGGAATATCTTTCTTAATACTAAATTCCCGCTCTATTACCACAAGAGTCACAGAAATACTAGATCAATACTAAAAAATCCCATCGTTCATACAAGCAATTTAGGTTTACCCTTACCACTACCACTCAAAAA
This sequence comes from Candidatus Zixiibacteriota bacterium, assembly GCA_043810415.1. Lineage (GTDB taxonomy): Bacteria > Zixibacteria > MSB-5A5 > MSB-5A5 > SM1-73 > CAIVRH01. The sequence continues at coordinate 5,289 of JBDROD010000200.1, forward strand.
CCAGAGTAACAGACCTGTATTTATGTTCTCTTAGAGAAACCACACTATTTTGTCTTGACAGATAAACTGCCACGATTATAATACAGATAGACAAGATTGGGAAAACGGGCAAATTTACAATCGCACGTTGAGTTGGTTCAATAGTATTTTGGGCTGTGAGAAAAACACCCATCAGAAAATGAAATCTTAGATTGGTAGATTTGCCAAAAGAACGGAATAATTCACAGAGTGTAACTTTCAACCCAAAACCAGGAGGTAACTCCAAGATGAAAGGAAAACTTTTAGTTTTGCTTCTTAGTTTATCTTTCTTATTAGTCCTTCCAGGACTAGTGTTAGCTCAATACGGGACCATCTCCGGATTAGTAACGGATGCTCAAACCGGACTTCCCATCGCCGGAGCCCATGTCCGGGCGGTTGGAGATAGCTGTCACGGCGGAGGATGCGGTGGTGCCATGACCGATAGCACCGGACATTATATGATGCAGCATGTACAACCCGGAGCATATTTGGTTTTTGCCACTGCCTGGGGATATGAGGAAGGGGTATTTCCAGATTCTGTTATCGTAGTAGCTGGTCAGAATACCCCTGATATCGATTTCGCTCTTATTCCTGGAAGCAGCGGAGGAACCGGTTCGATTTCGGGTAGAGTGACGGATGAGGTAACCAGTTTACCGATCACCGGAGCAGAGATTCGGATCAGCGGAGGGTGCCAGAATGTCTGGTATACCGATACAGCTGGCTATTATGCCTGTACCAATTTAGGGGCTGGCTTTTATCAAGTCATGGCATATGCTGCTGGATATGATCCGGAAACCTATCCCATTCCGGTGGAAGTGGTTAACGGGCAGAACACCTCAAACATAGACTTTGCCTTAGCTCCTGAAGGCAGCGGAGGAGGAACCGGATCAATCTCTGGAACGGTAACCGATGCCGAAACCGGGCTTCCCATTGCCTTAGCTCACGTTTGGGCTCATGGAGATAGCGGATATCATCATTGTGGAGGAGGGGAAGCATGGACGGATTCCACCGGTTATTACATTATTCAAAATCTGGAAGTGGGACAATACTCGGTAGGAGCTTGTAAATCTGGGTATCAGAATGAACTCTATCCCGAATTGGTTAGTGTTAACGAGGAACAGGTTACTCCCAATATAGACTTTACGCTTTCCCCTATTGGCGAGCCAGGATCAATTTCGGGAACGGTTATTGATGTAGTAACTGGATTACCTATTCATTGTGCACACGTTTGGGCGTACGGCGAGTTCGGGCATAGTCAGGTCGGAACGGATTCTTTGGGTAATTATACCTTATGTAACCTCTATCCGGGTAGTTATTTCCTTACCGCTTGGGCTTTCGGTTATTACCCCCAGGAATATCCCGATACCATAACAGTCCTCGAAGGACAAAACATACCCGGTATTGACTTCGCTTTAACTCCTTACGGTAATCCGGCTAACGGCGTTATAGCCGGACAGGTGTTGGATGACAGCACACTCACTCCTATCCCTAATGCTGTTGTTTTTGCAGTCTCTGTGAACGGAGGATGGGGATGTGATCTTGCAGATTCGACTGGAGCTTATCTGATTTCGGGATTAGCAGCGGGTGAATATTACGTCCATGCATGTGCCCCGGGATACATGGGTGAATTCTATGATGGAGTTCATTCCTGGCATGATGCTACCTTAGTAACTCCGGATGCTTATAATACAAACTTCTATCTGGGAACATGTGGTCACGAGGGAGGAAGCATCTCCGGTACGATCAACTCCAACGGTACTCCCTTGGAAGGTGCCTTTGTTTATGCCTTGGTTTCCGGAGAAGCTAAGGGTTTTGCTAGAAGCTCTACGGAAGGTGGTTATGTGATCAGCGGTCTTCTCCCAGGAACTTATACGGTGACTGCTTCGATGGTTATGTATCACGATGGCATCTATCCCAATCCGGTTGAGGTGGCCATAGGGAAATCAGGTGGAATCGACATTGATCTTTCTGCTGTTCAGGTAGGTGATGCGACGGGTGACGGATCAATAGACGTTGCAGACGTGATTTATTTGATCAATTATCTTTATGTCCATGGTCCTAGCCCGGATCCGCTTTTAACTGGAGATCTAAACTGTGATGGGACTTCCGATATCGGAGATGTGATTTATCTGATAAATTACCTCTTTAAGCAGGGACCTTCGCCATGTAATCTGTAAGCAGAATATACAGAAAACCGCTCCTGCTGCAAGGGCAGGGGCGGTTTTTTTATGCCATGTTAAGGATTCGGTGCTGCTTCTGAAACTGTTACGAAACCAATCCATCCGCCACGTTCCAAATCAGTATTAAATTTCCCACTGTTTTCATTTTATCAGATTACTGCTTACGAGTCGACCAAAGGAGTCTAAACCGACCGGAAGAAGCATACAGGTAATTGCTCTTTGTAGGTCAACAGATACCCGGTTAATGATCTACGCACTGAATTAAATCGAGTCAATAGATAAAAAAAAGGCAGAAACCCGGGTTTATCGGGCTTCTGCCTGGTAATTATATACAAAAATCATCTCAGTAAGGGGGACAAGCAGGTGCAAAACCTTGGCGGTATAAGTAGTTCAGCAGAAAAACTAGATCGCTAACATCGAGTACTTGATCTGGATACACGTCAGCACTCTGAGGAGGATCCGGTTGTGGACCACTCCGGTAGAGGTAGTTTAGCAGATAGACTATGTCCGATACATCCACTAATCCGTCTTTGGACGCATCTCCGCTCACGTATACATAGAAACTGAATGGTGTGTCTTGATAAGCGCTCTCCTGGCCACATTGATTATATGATTTAACATGCCAATAGTAGGTCTGTGAGGGGAGGGAAATGGCATAGGAGGTATCGCTTAGACCACTTATGGTAACTACCCCAGTGGTGAAATCGGGATCCTGGGCATACTGTAGTGTATAGTTAACTTCTAAGGATTTAGACCAAGCAAACTGTAAGGTGTCTTGGGAACACTCATAACCACTATCTGTGGGAGTGAATAACGCTGGGATAGGTGGAAGTCCTGAGTTTAGACATCCTTTTATAAATTTGGGACGGAGAACCTGACCACTGGCTCGCGGAGTAAATTCCAAACGGGTAGTCGGCGGATAGAAAGTACTATCCACTTGAACGCACAGGGTGGTATCCCAGTTGGATCCCGTGGTGAAAAAGAGATTGGCTACAATTCCGTCACCATCCGGTAAATCCGTGGAAAAATAGACCACGTAGAAAACCAATTTATAATTGGCGTTGTTGATGGTTGCACCCACTATATCCGCATCGGTGATTCGAGTACCTTCGAAACTGACAGAATCACACACCACATCAAAAGGGGCATGACCAAAAGTAAGCGGTACCGCCAAACCTCCCAAAGCTTCATCATTGAAAACGGTTACCGGAATCACCACCTGTTGTTCCGGAGGTATGAAATCTAAGCATTGCACCCGGCAGGTATCCGGAATGCCCGGATCATCTGCTAAAACAACCCCTGCGGTTGGGGGGAATAAAAACAAAAACAACAATATTACCACGATGAGCTTTTCTCTCATTTTTTACTCCTTGGATTATTATTGTTGACTATTCATTATCTTTGAGAAACATAAACCAGAAGCTCAGATCACCTCAACTCGATAAAATCAGTTGCTCGGTTTCATGGTTCGCTATTTTGGGATACTTCACAGAATCTTCATTAACTTATTGTTCGCTTTAACCTTCTGATATATCACAACCCCTGATTCCGGTAAGTTCATCCCCCTGCAACAGGGGGATTTGCTTTCTTCTTTTAAGATAGCACGTTTTCCGAATTTGTCAATTCATTTTTAGGCAACTTGTCCACTTTTTTATGGGTTAGCCGAAAGAAAATGGATTTGCAATAACCTATGTGAGGATATAGGCTGTTTACTCTTTATACAGGGACGATTTCTACCTCTTTCCCGTAATCTTCTTTATCGGGTTCTGAAGGGAGTTTTCTAATTTTCAACCTAATGTCAGTATTTAATTGAACCATCTATAGCGTTGTTAGACAATAAAATAGAGACTCTCCTATTTTGTAAACGACATTCCGGTGTGATTATCTGAGTATTACAGAAGGCACAATGGGCTTGATAGATTTTTATATAAGACTTAGCTCAATTCTCACTTCTTCAGGATCATCCGGGCAAAAGCAAAAAGAAATAGAGGGATACAAAACAAGTATTGGATGAGGTGATTCAACATTCCGTTTTTATGTTTTCTGAAGAATCTATAAAATGCTAAATGGGAACGCCAGATCATCCTTCTTTTAACCTGGCGGGTGGATGCTCCTTTGTGGTGTAGGATTTGGGCATCAGGAAAGAAATATATCTTCCACTCTGTTTTTTTAATGCGATAACATAAGTCCACGTCGTTGAAAAACATAGGGAAACTTCGGTCAAAGACTCCCACTTCCTCCAAAGTCCTTCTTCTTAATAAAAGACAAGAACCCATAGGTTGATCCACTTCTCTTATTCGATCGAAATTAAAGTATCCCATTCTCCAATGACCGAAGATTTTGCTTTTCGGAAAGAGCCTGCTCAAACCGGAGAATTCCCAGAGCAGAGTGGCATAAGTGGGAAACTCCCGGCAGGAAGGTTGGACGGTTCCATCCGGATTGAGCAGCTGGGGACCTAAAGCTCCAGTTCGTGGATTTTCCTCCATGAATTGGATCATTGAAATCAGAGAATTTTCCCGAACCTCAGTATCCGGATTCAACAAAAGAAGATATTCCCCCCGGGATTTCTCTATCCCTTGATTATTGGCTTCGGCATATCCCAGGTTGTCTTTGTTCCGGATCAAATTTACCCGAGGGTAATGTTCCGCCACTATTTTGACGGTTTGGTCCGAGGAGTTATTGTCCACCAGGATGATTTCCGGTTGACGTTCCCCTGTATTTTGGATAATCGAATCCATACAGTTTCGGATGACCCCTTCTGAGTTCCAGGTGACAATGATGATAGTGATATTCATAGATTCCATAACCTGATAGGATTATTCTGAACCAACGATGTCGTAAAAATGAGAAGCCAATTTAGCGGTTAGCGATTTTCGCTCAAAGCGGATGATTTCAGTTTCACTAATATCAGAAGACAGATTTCCCTCCGTGAAACATATAAAACCGGAATACAATATTTGTTTTATGGCTTCTTTATTTTCAGGGGAGACCACTTTCCCTGCTTTCATCTTTACCAAGAAACGTGCCAGGTGGCTTTCGGGTGGGAGTATTCCCAATATGGGCTTTTTAAGTCCCAGATACTCG
>JBDROD010000201.1:0-7623 GCA_043810415.1 Candidatus Zixiibacteriota bacterium
AGCTTACCAGGTTCATACTTATCATCATCCGGTTATCGGATTTGAGGAGGATCTGGAGAAGAACATCCAGCTTAAGGACGGTCTGGAGTTCAAAAATACCTTTTACACCCCGGGATACACAACCATCGTGGTGGCGGGTAACTTCGACACCCCCCAGGTAATTGAATGGATCAAGCAGTATTACGGAGACTGGAAAAAACAGCCCCCGGCCGACATCGTCATTCCGCCGGAACCTCCGCAAACCGAGGAGAGGATCAAGGAATACACCTGGAAGGACAGTCAGATCACCCCCAAGCTGATCATCGGTTACCACGGTCCCAAGTTCAGCATCATGTCGGACGATTTCTGCGCCTTGAAACTGATAGCCGAGATTTTGTTTCTCAAAAGCGGCAGGTTGACCAAAAAGCTCTACTCCGATTTGCAGCTGGTGGATCACATCTCCGGGGAGATGCAGGAGCAAAAGGATCCGGGGTTATTCATCATCTCAGCCAGTCTGAAGAAGGGAAAAACGATTCAGGAAATAGAAGATATAATCTTCGAAGAAATAGATAAATTGAAGAAGGAGAACGTGAGCGAGGAGGAGTTGATCAAAGCCAAGAATTCGGTCATAGCCGACATGTTCTATCGTCTGAACCGCCCCTTCTCCATAGCTTCTGCCATAGGACATTGGCAGGTAATAGGTGGAGATTATAATTTGCTTTTCCAGATGGAAGAAAGATACGATTCCATCACACCGGAGATCATACAAAGGGTGGCAGAGAAGATATTCCCGCTGAGAAACTGTACCGTGGTTTGCCTGCTGCCCAAAGGATAGAATTCGAAACCTCACCCCCTATATCCCCCTCTCCGCAATGCGGAGAGGGGGACAAAAAGGGGGAGAGGTAAAAGGAGGATTTTATGCGAACAAATTGGCCAAAGATTATGTGGCTCGTCATATTCACCTGTCTTCTGGGTTTGAATCTTCTCTGCGTAAATGCCCGCGCTCTGGAAGTCATCCAGGTGAAAAAAACCGAGATACCGGTGGTCTATTTCAAGGTCATGATACATGCCGGCTCGGCTTACGACCCCCCCGGCAAGGAGGGGCTGTCCTATTTCACCGCTCAGATGATCCAGCGGGGAACCCAATCGTTTTCCCGCGACCAGATGGACGATCTTCTGGATTACTTAAGCGGACGATTGAACGTGGGGGTGCATAAAGAAGTGATCGTGATCTCCGGGACTACGTTGAAGGAGAACCTGGATAAATTTTACCAGGTGTTTTCCGAGGTTATATTGAAGCCCACCTTCCCCGAAGATCAGGTCGAAAAAACCAGAATCGACCAGCTGGATGCCATCGAAAACCTGCGCCAGGACGACGTGGATTTGGTCAAGGAGAGTTTCGACGACTATATCTTCCGGGGACATCCATATGGACATCCGGTCTACGGGAAGGAATCGTCGGTCAAATCCTTAACCCTGCAGGATGCTTTGGATTTCTACAACCGCTATTATGTCCAGGACAATCTCCTTTTGGGCTTGGCCGGGGATTTCGACGAAACCCTGGTGGAGCGGTTCAAAAAGGACATGTCTGCCCTCAAGACCGGAAAGACGCCGAAACCGGAAAGAAACGTCCAGTCCATTGTAGGACGAAAGGTGCTTTTGATCGAAAAGGAGGGGAGAACCCAGAATCAGATAAGGATAGGCCATCCCTATTTCATCAGCCGGAGCTCGTCAGATTATTTTCCGCTTTTAGTTGCCAACGTTTACCTGGGCAAGCATCGTGAGTCGATCGGACAACTGTACAAAACGGTCCGGATGCAACGAGGTTTATCATACGGGGCATACAGCTATATCGAGCATTTCGAACAGTCGGGCTGGAGTAAACTGGCAGCACCAAACATTCCCCGGGACATTCAATACTTCAGTATGTGGACTTACGTCAAGAGCCCCAATACCAAGTTTGCCATTAAGCTTTTGCTAAGAGATATGAGCGATCTGGCATTGAACGGAATATCCCAGGACCGGCTGCAGCTGACCAAGGATTTTGAGGCGAACCAGTATCCTTTTCAGATCGAGACACCGGAGAGGAAACTGGGATTGCTTTTGGATGATAAGTTCTATGGCACACCCGGCTTTGTGGACAATTACGAGAAGAACGTGGAGAAGGTGACCCGGGAGGAAATCAACCGGACTGCGGCGACCTATCTTTCGCCGGGAAACGTGGCTATCGTCGTCATGGTATCCGATCCGGAGAAATTCAAACAGCAGCTTTTGTCGGATCAGACCAACGTCGAATATCCGTCGCAGTTTGATACCTCCGTTCTCGAATCGGAAGATGCCCTGATCAAAGCTTTTGACTTAAAGCTGAAGGATTCCGATTTCGAAATCGTTAAAGCCTCGGAGCTTTTCAAGTGATTTTGGAGTGCGAAAGCTTGCTTTCGCCATACTTCTGCTGGAAACAAACACCCTGTTCTTTACCTCGATGTCATGGATGCTGCAACCGTGGTGAACAAGAACGCAGGGGTGGAACTTCAGCTCCACCCGACTGCGGGTGAACCTTAAAGTTCGCCCCCAAATTCTTTCCCGTAAACAGAACCGATGTAACTTTTTTTAAAAGTCGTATATCTAATACTACTGAAAGAAAAGTGAAGCAAAGACCATTCACTTATCTGAAGAAAGGAGACAAGTATGAGAAATAGAATTGCAGTAACGGTGATTTTACTGACGGCCTTCCTCCTTGTTACTCTCCCGTTAGTTTACGGTGACCAAGCCATCCTGGGGACCTGGGAGGGTACTTTGGAGGCTTCCGGCGCCAAGTTGAGAGTGGTATTCAACATTTCCAAAACGCCGGCGGGGACTTATGCTGCCACCATGGACAGCCCGGATCAGGGAGCAATGGGGATACCGGTGGATAGCGTAATGTTCGATTACGGGCATCTGGTTCTGAATGTGAAATCTGTCATGGGCACCTTTGACGGAAATTTAGAACGGGACAAACCCGAAATCAAAGGGACATGGAAACAGGGGGGGATGTCGTTACCGCTGGTATTGAAGCGTGTGGAAGGAATTTCCGAAGCCCCTCCAGTGCCGGAGACAAAATCACCTCCTTCCTCGGGGAAAGAGGGTATCGAGGGGATGTGGCTGGGGACTTTGAGCTTTTCCGGAACCGACTTAAGGGTGGTGTTTCATATTTCGAAAAATCCTGAGGGTAAATTAATTGCAACCTTAGATAGCCCGGATCAGGGAGCCAAGGACATACCGGTGGATGAGGTCACTTTCCAGAATAATCACTTATACCTGAATGCAAAATCTATCGGGGGAACGTATGAAGGCGATATGCAAGAGGAAAAACCGGGGATCGAGGGAAAATGGACCCAGGGAGGAATGTCGGTACCCCTGGTGCTGGAGCGAACCGATAAGGTGCCGGAATTGGCACGACCACAGGAGCCGAAACCGCCTTTTCCATATGAGGTGAAAGAAGTAACTTACGAAAACAAGCAAGCCGGAATCACCCTGGCAGGCACTTTGACCCTACCCAAAACGGGAGGACCATTCCCCGCAGTCCTGCTCATCACCGGTTCGGGAGCGCAAGACCGGGATGAGATGGTATTCGGTCATCGTCCTTTTCTGGTATTGGCAGATTACCTCACCCGGCGCGGCATAGCCGTTTTGCGAGTGGATGACCGGGGGGTGGGTAAATCCACCGGCAGTTTCGCTAAATCCACCAGCGAGGATTTTGCACAAGATGCGCTGGTCGGAGTGGAGTATCTCAAAAGCCTTAAGGAGATCGATCCAAAGCGGATCGGACTGATTGGTCACAGTGAGGGGGGGATAATCGCTCCCCTGGTGGCGGAAAAGTCTCCCGACGTTGCCTTCATCGTGCTGATGGCTGGAACCGGCTTGACCGGTGAACAAATCCTGTATCTTCAGAGCGCACTCATATTCAAGACCGAAGGGGTAAGTGACGAGGCAATTGCTGTGGACCGTAAACTAAGAGAGCAGATGTTCGCGGTGGTGAAGCAGGAAAAGGATTCAGCCGCAGCCGACAAGAAACTGCATCAGATAGTTGCCGATGCCCTGCCACAGATGAAGGAGGAGGACAAACAGGCGCTGGGTTATTCCTCCGAGATGGCAGACATGTCCATCAAACAGTTATTGTCCCCCTGGTTCCGCTTCTTTTTAACTTATGATCCCGCACCTGCTTTGATGAAAGTGAAATGTCCGCTTCTGGCAATCAATGGTGAAAAAGACCTGCAGGTGCCGCCTAAAGAGAATTTAGCCGCTATCCAGGCAGCTCTTGAAGCCGGAGGTAACCCGGACTTTACGGTTAAGGAACTCCCGGGTTTGAATCATCTGTTTCAGACGGCGGAAACCGGATCGCCCATGGAGTACGCCAAGATCGAAGAGACCATGTCTCCCGATGCATTGGATACGATTGGCAATTGGATAATGGAGCACACCAAGGAAAAAAAGTGATTGCGCATACCGTAGGTGGTGCTCCCTGTCCCGCCAAAAGCGGGCGGGCATGGGCGCCCGCCCTACGAGCGACGAGAATATATCGCTGAAACAAAATAAACCTGTATCAAGGATAAAAGAACAATGAAGATTTTCATCACCGGGGGTACCGGTTTCATCGGTACCGAGCTGGTCAAAAGACTGGAAAAAACCGAACATCAGCTTTGTTGTCTGGTGCGAAAGACCAGCGACGTCCGTTTGCTCAAAGAAATGGGGGTGAACTTTGTCTGGGGAGACGTGACCGATAAAAGCTCATTGCTTCCAGGGATGAAAGAATGTGATTGGGTAATAAACTTAGCTAATGTCTACTCCTTTTGGGAACCCGATAAACGGGTCTTCACCCAGGTGAACGTTGAAGGCACCCGGAACGTTATGGAGAGCGCTCACCAGACCGGCGTATCCAAAATCGTTCACGTGAGCACGGCGGGGATATACGGCAAACCTAAGGAAATTCCTTTCACTGAAGAAAGCCCGGTGGGACCAGTTCGGTTTGGTGAGTATTTTCGGACTAAATACATGGGGGACCAGATCGCTTGGGAATACTACCAAGAAAAGGGATTACCTCTGGTGGTGATATATCCTGCAGCAGTCTTAGGTCCGGGTGATCCCAAAGCCACGGGTAAATATATTCAGAATTTGATTCACCGCCGTCTGCCAGCCACGGTGTTCGATGACAGTTTCTTCACTTTTGTCCACGTGCGGGACGTTGCCAAAGCCATCGTCCGAGCAGCAGAAAAAGAAAATAACATCGGGCAAAAATATATAATCGGTAAATATCAGCTGACTTTTGGAGAGATCAACCGGATGGTCAGCGAAATCTCAGGCGTTTCTCTCCCCAAGATACATCTTCCCGATTTTCTGACTATGATAAACGCGCATCTCCTCACCGCCTTAGCCAACCTGATAAAGAAGCCACCCTTGTGGGGGATGGCAATTGATCAAATGCGGGTGATGAAGGAGGGGGTTAGAACTGACGGGAGCAAAGCGGAACGGGAGTTGGGCATAACCTACACACCGATCCGCACTGCACTCGAAGAGACCATCGCCTCATTTAAATAGTTGCTTAGCCAAGCCTTTACTTTTGTCCTAAAGTGAAATCGAAGGACGGCTTGGCGCCGAGGCTTTCCTTCAACCATGTTCAATACTTAGCATTAAATCACGGCGATGGGAAACGGACAAGTCAACAATGTTCTCGCTTCTCATCTCTCCAAACTGACTTTGCAACGAAGTTTCCCGCTAACCGATTATCCTGGGGAGGTCTTCGAAATTGAAATCGAAGTTGACTTTCAAGGGGGGGAGGTTCATCATTCCGTTTTGTGCCCGGTTTTCGGTTTCCGGTACCCAGCTCAAGGAGAAGTTCAATCTCCGTTTATACACCAAAGCCAGATGCCGGTATTGCCTGAGCTCACTTAAGCATCCGGAGTTTTCGTTCAACTGATAAACCAACAGCGGACTGCTGCACATGATATTGATCTTTTGATTCTCGAAAGCTTTCCGGTTCACCTCGATGAACCGCAGGAGGGAAAGAAAGCTGATATATTCCAGCTCATATTGAGAGCCAAAGCTTCTGGTCTTGTAAACCACGCCCACCCCGGGTATGGCAAAACAGATCAAACCGTTCTGTTTTTTTAACTTGTCCTTCTCCGGGGTCTTGGCGGAGAAGTAACATTTTATCTCCAGTCTCTTAACCGCCGCAATCCTGGACGTATTTGACATCTTATCCATACCACTCTCCCGTTCTCTTTTAAATCAAGAAGCAAAAATTATGCCTTGGTTCCTAATGCGGCTCAATAACCCATTGGTTAAAATAAAAGCCCGGTGGATGAATTAAGATGCTTGATATTAAGGAGATAAGCTAAAGGCGGATTCTTGGATGTGGACTTATTCAACCCTCCACGTAAATCGGATGTGCAATCCGCTTCACATAGAATGCAAGCACAATGATAAACCGGATTCTAACTTTTAGGGAAAATCGATTAAAAATGTTGACTATCTTGCCGGATTCGCATAAAATAAACAAAGGCAAGCAGGGAGTTAAAGTCAGTCGAGGCCGGATAAGATTTCTTAAAGGTTAATTGGAGAAATGGATATGAAGTATAAAATACACGAAAGGGCTGAATTACTGAAGGATTACCAAATATATAAGGAGTAATCATGCTTGAACGGTTAAGGCGAATTTTGGAAAAGGTGGATTCCGATTATGCGGACCTCCGGTATGAGATCAAAAAATCTACAGGCATCTCTTTTCAGGGAAAGGACCTGACCCATATCGGCTCGAATACTACGGACGGATATGTGCTCCGGGTATTAAAAGACGGCGGGATGTCCTCCGTCGTCTTCACCCAGGAAACTGATGCGGATAAAGCTATCCGCACGGCGGTGGAAAATGCCCGGTTGATTTCGAAAAACGTCAAAAAGCCGGTGCGGCTGGCCAAAACGGAGATCGTCCAGGATGATTTTCTCCCGCCGCTGAAGGAGGATCCCAGAAAAATCCCCATGCCGGATAAGCTCAAGCTGGTCAGAAGGTACAACGATATTCCGCTGGGGCACGAGAAGATCGTTACCACCGCCTTGCATTACCAGGAACTCTTGCGGGAGAAATACTTCATCAGCACCGAGGGAGCGCAAATCCGGGAGGATTTGATGACCACCCGGGTGGCGGGTGCCATCATCAGCAAGGAGGGAAACCTGACCCAGAACGTGAGCGTGATGGCCGGAGGGAGCAACGGATTTTCCACCGTCCGGAACCAGGAGAGTAATTTCGAGGATAAGACCAAAATTGCCCTTGATCTTTTGAAAGCCCAGCCGTTCGAAGGGGGGGTGCGCAATTGCGTCTTGAACCCGCTTTTGGGTGGCGTTTTCACCCACGAGGCCTTCGGGCATTTTTCCGAAGCGGACATAATTGAGGATCTCCCCGCCATGCGGCAGAAGATGAAGCTCGGTAGCAAACTGGGAAACGACATTTTGAACATAAAGGACGACGCTACTCTGCCGGATCAGCTGGGCTTTTATAAATATGACGACGAGGGGGTAAAGGTCAGGCCCACCCAGCTTATGCACGAAGGGGTCTTGACCGGACGGATGCACTCCCGCCGGACCGCTGTCGAGTTCGGGGAACCGCTCACCGGT
>JBDROD010000202.1:0-5353 GCA_043810415.1 Candidatus Zixiibacteriota bacterium
GAATGGGACTTGATCTCCCGGAACACCCAGGCGGTGGTATCGGGGATCTATCTGTTCAGCGTGGAGGATAAGGACAGCGGAAAAAACCAGGTCGGAAAATTCGTGATCATAAAATAATAATAAACTAAGCTAAATAAGCTCAAGGTAACTATTAACCATACTAAAATTCCCCCTCATCTTTCCTTTTCCCCTGTAGGAAAATGATAAAGGCGAGGGGGAATTCTTGTCATTAACCGATTTTCCTGAATGGGGGGTATCAAACCAGATGGTACACCCTTATCGGCTGAATCCTCACGATTATTTATATACGGTTATTCCGATCAGAGATATTTCTATTTCTTAATCGGATATTCCGGTCGCCCGGGGAGCTTCATCGGTTCCTCCTTCATCTTCTTCAGTATAACCTCGATCGCCTTCTCCAGTTGAGGATCCTGTCCCTTTATTACCAGATCCGGACGATTGTCCACCTCGATATCCGGATCCACCCCGTGATTCTCCACGTCCCACTGGCCTTTCAGATTCATGAACGCAAATTCAGGCACGGTAACGTACCCGCCGTCCATCAGGGGAATACCGCGCGAGATCCCGACCAGCCCGCCCCAGGTTCGGGTACCGATCAGCGGACCCAAACCCTTTTCACGAAAATAATACGGGAGGGCATCCCCGCCCGACCCCGCGTATTCGTTGATGATGCACACCATGGGTCCGTGAATAGCCACCGTGGGCGTGCGCGACAGTTCCCCTTCCCGCCGGGACCACAGGCTTAAGATTTTTCTCTGCAGATGTTCGATGAACATGTCCGGAATCATCCCCCCGCCGTTGTAGCGCACGTCGACGATCAGAGCCTCCTTGCGGGCTTGGGCATAAAATCCGCTGGAGAATTCGTTCAAACCCCAAAGCGAGGTATTGGGCACGTGGATGTAACCCACTCTTCCGTTGGTGGCTTCTTCCACCTTCTTGCGGTTGGTCTCCACCCAGTCCAAATAACGCAGCATGTACTCGGAATCGGCCGGTTTGACCGTCACCTCCCAGGCGCCATCGGGGGAGGGTTTGTCGTTTATTTTGAGTTTCACCTGCTGTTTTACCGTCTTCTCAAAGTATCGATAGGGATTGGCCGGATAGCGTACCTCCTCCCCGTTTACCGCAATCAGGTAATCCCCCTGCTTGATCTTCACCCCCGGCTCGGTCAAAGGTGCTCTCCGGTCCTCTTTCCAGTTCTCCCCTTTATATATCTTGTGAAAACGATAGTATCCCCCCTTTATGTCCGGTTCAAAATCCGCCCCCAAAAGACCGACGTCCACCGGCTCGGTTTTGGGTATTTTGCCCCCGCCCACGTAGGTATGAGAGCAGTCCAGCTCCCCGATCATCTCTCCTATCAGGTAGGTCAGATCCCAGCGGTGAGCCACATAAGGAAGCAGCTGCCCGTACCTTTCTTTCATCCCCTTCCAATCGACCCCCTGCATATTGGGATCGTAGAAGAAATCTCTTTCCAATCTCCAGGCTTCGTCGAAAATCTGCTTCCATTCCCCGGGGGGATCCACCTTCATCTCCATCCCCGAGGTGCTCAGTTTGCCATCGCCAGTTTTATTGCTCCCCTCTTTGGCATCGATGATGCCGTATATGTTACCGCTTTTATAGATTATTTTATCCCCGGAGGAGGAGAGATCATAGTTGTTGATCCCCGACAGCAAAGTATGCTCTTTTCTCTTGGTTAGTTCGTACATCAAAAGATCGTTCGAAGCGCCCTCTCCGGGAATGGCCGGCATGTTCAGATAGAATAGCTTATCCTCGGTCGCGGTAAGATTATTGTAATTTCCGGCTTTTATCGGCACCCCCACCACCCGCTGGTCTATATTCTCCAGATCGATTTTGATGTCTTTGATCTTATCTTCCTTCTTGCTCTTTCCATCTTCCTTCTTATTGTTTTCTCCTTCTTTATCTTTGCCCTTCCCCTCTTCCTCCTTCCCTTTTCCTTCTTCCTTGCCTTTCTCCTCATCGCTTTCCGGTGCAAAGGGGGACAGGCTGTCCGCTAGCAGCGTCACCAGGTAGATATTTCTGGAATTGCGATATACATAATTGGATTCAAAATCACTGAAGACCGGGTTGAAGGTCCGGGCGGAGATGAAATATAGATATCTTCCTTTGGGATCGAAGACCGGACTGTAATCATCCGTCATCCCCCGGGTGATCTGATATGCCTGTTTTTGGTTCAATGAGTATAAATAGACGGATGCAAAATAAGCCGGGTTGTTTTTGGAATAAGCAATCCACTGGTTATCCGGGGACCATACGTAATCATGTATTTCGGATATATCCGATTTCTCCACCAGCACCGGCTTCTTCTCGCTTGTCTCCACGTAGAAGAGCCGGAGCTTCTTGTCGGAGTAAAGCAGCTTCTTGCTGTCGGGTGACCAGATGGGATTAAACCGGTAGCAGTCTCCATCAAAGGTGATGCGCTCCTCCTCCCCGCTTCCGTCCTGGGGTCTTATGTATAGCTCGTATTCCCCGGTTCGGTCGGAAAGATACGCCACCCATTTCCCGTCCGGGGACCAGGTTGGATAAATCTCCCGCACCACCGGCGTTTGGGTCAGGTCCCGCACGTCCCCTTTCTCCGCCGGGACGGTGAATATGTCCCCCCGGGCGGAGAACAAGGCTCTTTTGGCTGAGGGGGAAAGGCTGAAATCGAGGATCAGATCGTCCACCTTCTCCCAGTTGGGCCGCGAAAAGAGACGCTCCGCCGGAACCTCCACTGTGATCTTTCGGGTCTTCTCCGTGGTCAGATCCAGAACGTAAAGATAACCTCCTTTTTCGTATACAATGGCACCCGGTCCCAGGCTGGGCCATTTGACATCATACTCATCGTGCTGGGTGATCTTGCGCGTTTCCTTGGTCTTCAGATCATAGCAAAAGATGTTGAGGGTATGTTCCCGGTCGGAGGTAAAATAGATCTTGTCTTGATACCACATGGGGAAATCATCCGTTCCCTTCCAATCGGTGATCTTCTCCGCTTTATCCGTCTTCAGATCGTAGATCCATATGTCCGGTGCCATCCCCCCCTGGTATCTCTTCCAGGTGCGAAACTCCACTGGTTGCCGGGTGAACGCGATTTTATTGGCATCCGGAGAAAAAGAGGCCGTACTCACCTCCGGAAGTTTCAATGCCTCCGGGAAACCTCCCTCCACGCTTACGCGGAAAAGCTTGCCGGAGGGAAATGCCTGCCGGGGTGAACGGAACAGAATCTCTCTTCCGTTCGGATACCAGTCTAAAACCCAATCATCCAAAGCCACCTCTCCGGTTGACTGTCCGGTCCCCGGATGGTAGGTGAGCCTTCTCGGTTCCCCTCCCTCGGTGGGTATGACATATACGTCGCCATTTCCATCGTATGCCCCGGTGAAGGCGATGAATTTCCCGTCCGGTGAGAATTTAGGAAAAGCCTCATACCCATCGTAAGAGGTGAGCCTCTGGGCTACCCCCCCTTGAGAGGAAACCCTCCATAGATCTCCCGCATAAACGAAAACGATCTGGTCACTATAAATATCTGGGAAACGGAGAAGACGGGTCTCCTTGGCAGAAGCGAAATTACCCAAAAGAAATATCAACACCACAGCGCAATAAAAAACCTTGACTCCTCTCATGGAAATACTCCTGTTTATAGGTGTAAAGAATACTGGAAGGACATTTTGCTTGGAAGGGTATTCCGTATGGCATCAGCATAATTGAATCTTGGAGCGTGGAATTATCATGCCATTTAGTTTAAGCTGAACTTCAGCCTAAATGTCTCATTTATTAATACAGTCTTTCAGGTCGAAAAGTTACCTTTTTCTCTTTTTAGGTATATAGGTATAAAGGTGACCGTAGAGTGATTGAGATATCAAGTTTCAGCTCGATCCAGAAACACTATCCCAACCTAAACACACCTAATGTGATTAATTTTATTTTATCGGATAAGCCGGTCTCTCCGGGAGTTTTTGAGATTGTTCCTCCAGCTTCTTCATGATCACCTCAATCGCTTTTTCCAGTTGAGGATCATGTCCCTGTATCACTTGATCCGGCAGGTTGTCGATTTCGATGTCCGGATCAACCCCGTGGTTTTCCATCACCCATTCCCCCTTCATATTGAAAGGGGCAAATTCCGGAGCCGTGACATAGCCTCCGTCCACCAGCGGGGGAAATCCGCGTATCCCCACCACCCCTCCCCAGGTGCGTCTGCCGATCAAGGGTCCCAATCCGTACTCCTGGAAATAATGGGGGAAAAAATCCCCGTCCGAAGCCGAGTATTGATTGATCAGGCATACCATCGGACCAAACAAAGCTCCCTCCGGATAGGTATAATCCGCCCCGTTCCGGGAACAGCCCATCCCCGCCACCACCCGGCGCAGTCTTTCCAGAATCATCTGTGAGACGAAGCCGCCTCCGTTATACCGCACGTCCACGATCAAGCCATCCTTCTTGATCTGAGGGAAGTAAGATTCTGTAAATTCATTCAAGCCACCTCCACCCATATCCGGAATGAATATATATCCCACTCGTCCATTGGTCGCTTCATCTACTTTTCGCCGATTGCCATCCACCCAGTAGCGGTAACGCAAACCGTATTCGTTCTCTATCGGCTTGACCGTCACCTCCCGGGCGCCGTCCAGCGAAGGTTTGGAATTCACCTTCAGAATCACCGTCTTCCCTGCCGTGTTTTCAAAGAGACTGTAAGGCTCGGTGGGGTAGCGAAGAATTTTATTGTCCACTGTCAAAATGTACTCCCCCTCTTTGACCTCCACCCCCGGCTCGGTCAAAGGAGAGCGCAACTTTTCGTTCCAGTTTTGTCCGGGATATATCTTCTTGATTCGATAGAACCCTGAAGAGATGTCCGGCTCCCAGTCGATCCCCAAAAGCCCGGTTTTGACCAGCTCCACTTTGGGCTTGTCCCCTCCGCTCACGTAGGTATGCGAACAACACAGTTCCCCGATCATCTCTCCGATTAGGTAGCTTAAATCATAACGATGAGCCACATAAGGCAAAAGCTCGCCGTATCTTGCTTTCATCAGCTTCCAGTCCACCCCGTGCAGGTTGGGAGCATAGAAGAAATCGCGTTCCAACCGCCAGGCTTCATTGAAGATCTGCTTCCACTCCTCCTTACGCTCCAGCTTCATCTGCATCTGATCTGGTTTTAATAAACCGTCTCCGATCTTGTATGATCCGGGTTGAGCCGTAACAATGCCATATTGCTCCCCGCTTTTGTAGATCAGCTTCTCCCCGTCGTCGGATAGATCGTAACCGTCCACCGGCGAGAGCAGCACCTGATCCTTTCTCTCTTTCAGATCATATAGATGAAGCTCCCCTTGGGGACCTGGTTTTTCCC
>JBDROD010000203.1:0-4019 GCA_043810415.1 Candidatus Zixiibacteriota bacterium
TAACTACCATGGAACGGACATTTGGATGGATTCTTTTAGCGGTCTTTGTGGTGACTTTGACCAGAAAATTTATCAGATGATTTTTCAGACAAAAAAGACAGCCACGAGGGCTGTCCCTGAATGATTAATAAATCTTTGCAGACTGAAGTCTGTGTTTAAAATATATTCAAATCACAAATTCATCAGATATTTATGCATATCCTTAGCTGCGGTCTTGCCTGCACCGGCAGCCAGTATCACCGTGGCTCCGCCTGTGACTATGTCACCGCCCGCCCAAACACCCTGGCGGGAGGTTCGCATGGTAGTCTCATCCGTCACTATGTTCCCCCATTTATTGACATCCAGCCCCGGGGTGGTCTGAGGTACCAGCGGATTGGAGCTGTTACCGATCGCCACCACCACCGTATCCACCTCCATGTTGAAGTTGGAACCTTCGATGGGAACCGGTCGCCTTCGACCGGATGCATCCGGTTCGCCCAATTCCATCTTTAAGCATTCCATGGAAACAACCCAACCCTCTTGGTTTCCCTGATACTTGATGGGAGCGGTAAGGAAGTGAAACTGCACTCCTTCCTCCTCGGCATGGTGAATCTCGTCCTTACGGGCGGGCATCTCCTCTCTGGATCGGCGGTAGACGATATAGGCATTCTTTGCTCCCAATCTTAGAGCGGTACGCACCGAATCCATAGCCGTATTTCCGCCCCCTAAAACCGCAACGTTCTTTCCGGAGAAAATGGGGGTGTCCGATTCGGGGAAGTTATAAGCTTTCATCAGATTGGAGCGGGTGAGGTATTCGTTGGCAGAGTATATCCCGTTAAGATTCTCTCCTGGTATGCGCATGAAATTTGGAAGTCCGGCTCCGGTTCCGATGAATACCGCATGATACCCCTGGTCGAACAGCTCGTTTATGGTCCACAGTTTTCCTATCACGAAGCTTGCCCTTATCTCCACTCCCAACCTTTCCAGATAGTCCACCTCTGCCTGAACGATGGTCTTGGGGAGTCGAAATTCCGGTATTCCGTAAACTAAGACTCCGCCGGTTTTGTGCAGCGCCTCGAAGATGGTCACCTTATGTCCCAGTTTGATCAGATCACCTGCTACGGTGAGTCCGGCAGGTCCGGAGCCCACTATAGCCACCATCTTTCCTGTGGGTGGGGCAACCTGGGGTATCTCCACCTCTCCTTGTTCCCTCTCATAGTCTGCAGCAAACCTCTCCAGGGCACCGATGGCTACCGGCTTATATTTCTTGCTCAAAGTGCAGACCAATTCGCACTGGTCTTCTTGAGGACAGACTCTGCCGCAAATAGCGGGAAGGCTGTTGTTCTTCTTCAATTCTTTTGCTGCACCGATGAAATCGCCTTCGGCAATCAACTTGATGAAAGCCGGGATGTTTACCTCTACCGGACAACCGGAGATACATACCGCCTTTTTGCATTGCAGACACCTTTGCGCCTCTTGCTGGGCTAACTCAGGGGATAGTCCGTAAGGAACTTCCTTGAAGTTTTTGATCCTCTCCTGGGGGCTTTGCTCCGGCATTTGTTGCCTTGGAATCTTCATTCTCTCTTTGGGGTCCATTAGGTAGCGCCTCCTTTCGATTGTCCGGAGCACGCTTTCTCCCATCTTTCCATGGCGATCTTTTCCTGTTTTACATACATGGCTTGTCTTTTCAGCAGTTCATCGAAATCCACCTGATGCCCTTCGAAATCCGGACCGTCCACGCAGGCAAACTTGGTCTTTCCCCCCACCGTAACCCGGCAGGCTCCGCACATGCCCGTCCCGTCCACCATGACCGGATTCAAGCTGACGATGGTTTTGATTCCCCAGAGGGAGGTGACTTTGCATACCGCTCTCATCATCACTACCGGACCGATGGCCATGATGAAATCGATTTTCACCTTGTCCGATATGAGCCGAGTTAAAATATCGGTTACGAAACCGTGGTGACCGTACGAGCCGTCATCCGTAGAGATCAAAAGTTGATCGCTTATCTTTTTCATCTCCTCTTCGAGAATCAACAGGTTTTTGCTTCTGGCTCCGATTATGGAAATCACCTTATTCCCCAAGGCCTTCAAGCTTTTAGCCACAAAATGAATGGGGGCGATTCCGATACCGCCGCCCACGCAAACGCAGGTGCCGAACTTTTCCAGATGGGTGGGAATTCCCAGAGGACCTACCACGTCTGCCAGAACATCGCCTTTCTTCAGGGTTGCTAAATGAACGGTCGTCTTTCCCACCTCCTGGAAGATGATGGATAAAACTCCGGTTTGAGCGTCTAAATCGGTGATGGACATGGGGATCCTTTCCCCCTCCTCGTTGATCCGCAGTACCACAAACTGTCCCGCCTTGGCTTTTTGGGTAATCAGTGGCTCGTTTAATCGCAGCAGGTTTATTTGAGGAGCAAGTTTTCTTAATTCGAGTATGTCGTTCAATCGGACCTCCGTTACGAATTTAAGAATCAAGATTCAAAATCATGATGGTTAATTCAATTTTCCTTAAACCCAGATTATATGCAAAAATCATACGAGATTCATCGATAACCTTCCGTGAACCATATAAATTCGGGAAGGGTTTGGCTGCTGGCGCACCGGCTTCGAAGTTCATTTTCTCTTCAATTTCTCCAGTCTTTCCACGAAATACTCTCTGTAATAATCTACCACGTCTGGGGTGGAGAAGACGTCTATCAGCTCCTGATGCTTTAAATCCTCGTACCTCGTTTTGAAGAAAGGTTCCGCCTGCAGGAGGGAATCGATCCCTCTGGTCACCTCCGGGTAGTCTTTTGAATCGAACTTTTGTCTGAGCTCGGTGGGAAGTAGATTTCTGAAATCATCCAGCCGTTCCTGAAGGATCTGCATCTCCGATTTTTCGCAGGCGACAAACAGAATACAGCACAGTACTGCTAAAATAGTCTTCCTCAAATCATACCCCTTTAATCATTTTTTTCCTCTCCAGATCTTCCTCCACCACCCGTTTGGTATCCAGGGCTATCACCAGCTCTTCGTTGGTGGGGATGCGCAAGACCTTCACCTTGGAATCATCCGCCTGGATCTCGTCCGGTTGGGGACCTTTGGCCTGATCGTTTTTTTCCTCGTCTATTTGGATGCCCAAAAATCCCAGATTTTCACAGCACTTTTTCCTGACCACCGGGGAGTTCTCCCCTATTCCCGCTGTGAAAACCAAAGCGTCCAAGCCCCCCAGAACGGCAGCATAAGCCCCCACGTATTTCTGTATCCGATAGCAATAAATGTCCAGCGCTAACTGGGCGTTGGTATTCCCATTTTCGCTTTCTTTGAGGATGTCTCGCATATCGCCGGAGATGCCCGAGATCCCCTGAAGTCCGCTGTGTTTGTTAAGCAGGGTATTGGCTTCATTCAACGAAAGCTCCTCCCGGGCCATCACGTGGAGAATTATGGCGGGGTCCATATCGCCCGAGCGGGTGCCCATTAAAAGCCCCTCTAAGGGGGTAAAGCCCATGGAGGTATCGATGGAGACCCCCCCTTTCACCGCAGACATGCTGGCTCCGTTTCCCAGATGACAGGTGATTATGTTAAGCTCCTCTATGGGGCGGTTCAACATTCTGGCAGCGCGCCGGGAGACGTAATAATGCGAAGTGCCGTGAAAACCGTAACGTCTTATCCCGTATCTTTTGTAGAGCACGTAGGGAATGCCGTAAATGTAGGCGTGTGGAGGCATCTTCAGATGAAAGGCGGTGTCGAATACCGCCACCTGTGGAACGCCGGGAAGGGTTTTGAAACATGCATTTATGCCCCGGATGTTGTGGGGATTGTGCAGGGGGGCTAACTCGATGCAAGCCCGGAGAACCTGCATCACCTCCGAATCGATGAGCACGGAGTCGGGGAACTTTTCACCGCCATGCACCACCCGGTGTCCCACCGAACCGATTTCCGATTTATCTTTTATCACTCCGTGATTGGGCGAAAGAAGCATGGCGATCACGTGTTCCACTGCCATGATGTGATCTAAGATCTCACCGGAGATGGTGACCTCGGGCCGGTCATGGG
>JBDROD010000204.1:0-3290 GCA_043810415.1 Candidatus Zixiibacteriota bacterium
CGGCGGTGGTATTCGGTTTGGGAGGACTTATGGTGGAGATTTTTAAAGATCGTACCCTTTTGATTCCTCCTTTCGAAAGAGAAGAGGTACGCAGAGCGATTGATTCGACCAAAGGAAGTAAACTTCTGTATGGTTTTCGGGGTAAACCTGAAGGTGATATCGAGGCTCTGATTGATGTTATTGTGAAAGTGGGAGAGATGACCGTGGACTTGGCAGGACGAATCGACGCACTGGATATAAATCCGTTGTTAATTCTTCCGGAGGGAAAAGGTGTTATTGCGGTGGATGCATTAGTTTCTCTAAAACAAGATTTGTAAATAGATGGGGGGTATTTGTGTGAAAGAAATTTTATCAGGAAACGAGGCATTTGCACGAGGTGCCTATGAAGCTGGTATTCAAGTGGTTACCGGTTATCCCGGAACACCAAGTTCTGAAATAATTATGACTATTGGAGAGTTATACAATGAGGATATCTATTCTGAATGGTCTACCAATGAAAAGGTAGCTATGGATGCCGCGGCAGGTGCCGCCTATTCCGGCCGTCGGTCCATGGTTACCACGAAACAGGTAGGAATGAATGTTTTATCGGATTCATTGTTATATAACGTATATACCGGAGTCGAAGCTGGATTGGTGGTGGTTACGGCTGATGATCCCGGACTGTTCAGTTCCCAGAACGAACAGGATAACCGTTGGTATTCCAGACTGGCAAAGATACCAACTTTGGAACCTCAGGATAGCCAGGAAGCTAAAGATTTCGTGGTCAAGGGAATCGAGATTTCAGAAAAATTCGATACCCCGGTGCTTATCAGAACAGTAATGCGCGTTTCTCACTCTAAGACTATAGTGGAATTGGGAGAACGACCGGAGGCTCCGAAAGAGGTCGGCAAATTCCCTCGTAACATACCGAAATATAACTGTACTGCTATGTATGCGAAAGAAATGCATACAAAGGTGGAAAAAAGGATCGTAGATATCCAGGAATGGCTGGAAACTTCAGATCTCAATAAAATCGAATGGAAAGATACCAAAATAGGTATCATTACCGCCGGCGTGGTTCATACCTATGTTCGGGATGTTTTTCCCAATGCTTCTATTTTAAAGCTGGGCATGATCAATCCTATTCCCAAAAAACTAATCAAAGATTTTGCTTCCAAAGTTGATCAGCTGATCATTATCGAAGAACTCGACCCCGTTCTGGAAGAGCAGGTCAAAGCGCTAGGCATAGTCGCCCAGGGCAAAGATATTTTTCCTCCCTGCTATGAATTACTTCCCGACAGAATGAAAGAACTTTCCGTAAAGGCAGGGCTGATAAAAGCTGAGAAAGTACCTAAGAGTAACTATCGGAAACTGCTTGATAGTCTTCCCACCCGTTCTCCTGTATTTTGTCCCGGATGTCCTCACCGTTCAAGTTTTTACGTGATGAACAAACTGAAAGTGCCTGTAGCCGGTGATATTGGTTGCTACAATCTTGGTAGCATGCCTCCGTTTAACGCACAGCATACCATGGGAGCTATGGGAGCCAGTATCGGCGTTTTGCACGGGATCTCCCTGGCGAAGATTCCGGAAAATGCAGTATGTACCATCGGAGACTCCACCTTTTTCCATTCCGGAATGCCTCCTCTGGTGAATATGGTACATAATGGCGGCCGCGGGGTCGTAGTTATTATGGATAACAGCAGTACCGCGATGACCGGCCATCAAGATAACCCGGGTATCGACTGGAGTGTAACCAAGGATAGAAAGGCAAAAAAAATTGAGATTGAACCTCTGGTACGGGCTATGGGGGTAGAAAAGGTGGTTACCGTCAATGCTTTTAAGGTAAAAGAAGTGAAAGCGGGTTTCGAAGAATGCCTTAAATTTGACGGAACGGCGGTCCTGATTGCCAAGGGCGAATGTATCTTTGTTTCCAGAAAGCCAAAACCGGCGTTTACCGTAAATAGGGAAAAATGTATTGCCTGTCATGCTTGTTTTGAGGTGGGATGTCCGGCGGTGGCTATGGATATAGTGAAAAACGAGAAAAACGGCAAGTTTAAAGCTAAGATAGATTCAACCCTTTGTAATGGGTGTAGTATCTGTTCTCAGGTATGTCCTACGGGGGCGATTGAACCACCCAAGTCTGGAAAGGAGAGTTTAGTAGAATGAAAGATATCAATTTTCTTATAGCTGGTGTAGGTGGTCAAGGAACGATTCTCGCAAGTGATATCATGGCAGAGGTAGGAATGCTGGCTGGTTATGATGTTAAAAAGACTGATGTTTTGGGGTTGGCTATCCGTGGTGGTAGTGTAATTAGTCATATCCGGTGGGGAGAGAAGGTGGATGCGCCCATGTCTATGAGAGGCAAGGTGGATTACCTTCTAGCATTTGAGCCAATTGAAGCTCTACGGCAAATAGAATTTCTTAACCGGGGAAGCACCATTGTTTTCAATGAGTACAAAATATCTCCGGTCACAGTATCCAGTGGCCTTGCGACATACCCTGCGGATAATGTGATTGAAAAAGCGCTGAAAGATAGTGCTAAAAACATCTACAGTATAAATGCCACCAACAAAGCGGTGGAGATTGGAAGCGTGAAAACCATGAATGTCATACTGCTGGGAGCGCTGACTCCGTTTTTGGACACCAATATGGAAATATGGGAAAAGGCGATTAAGAAATTCGTGCCGGAGAAATTCAAGGAAATCAACCTGAAAGCTTTTCATACCGGTCGTGAGATGATGAAAGTAAAAATAAAGGAGAAACTTGTATGAAAATCATGGTAATCAACCCCAACAGCTCAGTGGATATGACCAATCATATCCGTAAAGCTTTGGAAGTGATTAAGCGGCCGGAAACGGAGCTGACCGTTACCTGCCCCGATAAGGGTCCTGTGGCCATAGAATCGGCTTATGATGAGACTCTGGCCGCCTTTTACAGCATGGATCTGGTAAAAAAAGCAAATGCGGAAAACTATGATGCTGTTATTATCGCCTGCTTTTCTGATCCCGGTTTGGCGGCGATGAAAGAAATTTCGGATATTCTAGTGGTGGGAATACAGGAAGCTTCATTACATGTGGCTTCCATGCTGGGGAATAAATTTACTATTTTGACGCCTATGAAAAAAAGGATTCCCAGCAAATATAACGATGTCTGGCGCAATAAACTTTCTAATAACCTGGCGTCGGTCCGGGAATTGGGGATGACGGTAACCGAAACCGATGAAAAACCGGACCTTGCCCAAAAACGTATCATGGAAGTGGCTAAACAAGCTGTGGAAGAGGACGGTGCCGAAGTGATTATTCTCGGGTGTG
>JBDROD010000205.1:0-2536 GCA_043810415.1 Candidatus Zixiibacteriota bacterium
TTTTCTTCTTAAGTTCAAATCCAGTTTGGTATAGTTGATTTGAATGGTATCCTGGGGGGAAACCGGGGATGAAAAAGAAATCAAGCCCAGATCATAATTCAAAGAATAGTCACTATCCGGATGGAGGAGAAGACCGTTTCGCTTTACCTCTTCCGTCCCCTCCAAAATGTATCCATCCCCCAGCTGATAGGGTCCGGAACTTCCATTGCCTATCAGACGAGCGGAGACGTTGGTGGTGAGATACGTCCTTTCGGGGATTTGACCGAGAGTCAAATCCGTGGTTAACAGGAATAACAAAACGGTCGACAAGACCCCGGTGATGATTTCACTCATATTGCCTTTATAAGCAGGGTGAAGATGGGACAAGAGTGGGAATAACCGGATTCCTGTGAATTTGAATTTGAACATTGGGATCTACGTATAATAATTTTCACGCTTATCTTATCACTTCAAATACCACCACCCGGTTGTTTCCGGAATCGACCAAGTAAAGCTTTCCGTCGGGGCCGAACTTCAGGTCGGTCGGTCGGGACAATTTCGAAAATCCAATCCCCAGTTCACCATAATCCAGTATTAAATTACCTTGGCGGTCAAAGATGGTAATGCTGTTATCGCCGGTATTGGCCACATAGGTAAGCTGGTTTTGGTCTACCGTTACCCCGGAGGGGATGTTCAAGATTTTTTCTCCGAAACCCTTAAGATAATTACCGAACTGGTCAAACACTGCTATCCGGTTGTTATGCGAGTCTGCCACGAAAATGTTCCCCTCCCTGTCGATGAAAATCCCCAAAGGATCACGCAAGCTTCCCCCTCCTCCGCCAAATCCTCCGAACGACCTTTCGTAATTGAAAACGTTATTCAAAAGGATAAGACAATCCTCCTGCATATCCGATAAGATGATCTCCCCGGAAGGGGTAACCGCTATCCCCTCCGGCAGACTTAGCCCCGCAAAGTCCCCTTCCTTTTGCACTTTAATGGCAGCAACGAAATTAAGGTTATGATCTAATCTCTGGATTCTTTTGTTTTGCGAATCCACCACGTAAATGTTCAACCCGTTGTCCGTGGTGATGTAGGTGGGACGGTTGAACTGACCTGTTTCCCATCCAAATCCCCCGATTTCTCGAAGAAACTGCCCCTCCCGATCACACTCCACCACCCGGTCATTTCCCGTATCGGTTATGAATATATTGCCCAAAAAATCCAGGGTGATGCCGGTTGGAAAAGAAAGAGGGGTAGTTCCCCACCCCTCCCCACCGATTATGGATACCGGCTGGAGTTCCTTTACTACGCCTAGATTATCCGGAGGGGGGATACTGCTTTCCTTATTGGTGACATAGGAGGCACAAGCAGATCCCAAAAGAAAAACGATGGTTAGTAATTTAACGCATTTCATTTCTTAGGCTCTCACCATCTTCGAGAGACATAAAGCATGATCCGGGGATTGTGGTTAAAAGGGTTGACTTTCAAATCGAATTTTATGCTGGATAATTCGAAGCTCTTGGCGCGATTATAAGTTCGGACCGTTTTCATGGCGTCCAACACCGAGATGATCCGGTTGACTACGGAAAGCCCCACCATGTATAGCGCTCTTCGGGAGGCATCCCGGCTTCTGTTTTTGAGTTCCCGGTAATATAATCGGGAATCCCCGCTCTCCCAAACCCAGTTCCATAGATCGTTCTCCGGGTAGGGACGGGCTTCCTCCGGATGGTATAAAAGGGCAAATTGATTGTACAGGTCTCGGGTATCGTAAAAAGCCAGATTATCGAAGAAATCGCTCGGCTTGCCTGTCAAATCCACCTGGGCATGCGAAGCGGCATACGATTTATAATCATCCTCCAGCCAGTTTCCATATGTTTGGAAGGCGAAGTAACCCGCCCACACCGAAGCCTCGGATAAGATAAAGATCTGCCCCTTGGCTCTAGCCCCCCCGTATATCTCCCCGGCACCCGGAAGAATGAAGGAGAGCAAAGCGGCTTTGGTTACCGATTTCATCCCCTCCTTTTTCTCCTCGAATTCTCCCGGCATCTGGAATATGTCCTCCGCTCCTGTGGCGGTATGGTAACCGGAAGAAACAGAATAATCTCCATCCGTTTGCAGATACAAGCCTGTTCCACCTACAGCGGGGATCAGCATCTTCTTGGGAGTCCGATCAACCGCCACGTAACTTTTCTCCTTGGCCTCGACATCGGTCCAAATAAGAAAAACAGCCAGGCAGAAGAAAAGACCGGCAAAGATTATCCTTTTTATTTTATCCATATATTCAATCCTTCATGTAACAGGTAAACCAGCGCTCAAAACTTCATGCTGACCGTCAGCTGAGGAATTATCTCGTTGTTTCTTTCGGCGAATCTCATTTTGAATTCCATCTGGCTGAACCTCTCCCCTTTCTTGTTGTATTTTCTGACCGACCAAGCCGCGTCGAAAGCGGAGAGAATGTGATTGGCTATCGAAACTGCCGCAGCGTTCTTGGCTTTCTTCAGCCAGTCGTTGGAGTCTTTTCTCATTATCACATAGGCATTTCTGAAATCACTGGTCT
>JBDROD010000206.1:0-5354 GCA_043810415.1 Candidatus Zixiibacteriota bacterium
TCGGATCGAGTCTTACGGAGGCAACATCAATTTCAGTAGGGAATATGCTAAACGCACTAAAGTTTGGCTTACCCACAATTACGAACAGGTGAAAATCTACAGTATTTCTCCAGATGAATTGGAAACTTACAAAAGGGAAAAGGGGATAAACGTGCGCCGCAAGATAATTCTCTTCGGGGAGAAGGACAATCGCAACAACATATTCGTCCCTCTGAACGGTTCCTACACTCAGATTTACACTGAGTACGTGGGGGGATTTTTGGGAGGGGACAACAATTTCTCCAAATCGGTTATCTCCTGGTCCCTGTATAACCTTTTGGGAAAAATGAGGATTTTAAACGTGCTTGCCACCCGCATAAAACTGGGCTATGCTCAGGAGCTAACCTACAAAGATTATGTCCCCACCTTCGACCGTTTCTATATGGGAG
The DNA here is from genome assembly GCA_043810415.1 of Candidatus Zixiibacteriota bacterium. GTDB lineage: Bacteria > Zixibacteria > MSB-5A5 > MSB-5A5 > SM1-73 > CAIVRH01. The sequence continues at coordinate 429 of JBDROD010000206.1, forward strand.
GAGCTTCGACCATGCGGGGATTCAAAGAGAACAGCATGGGTCCTGCGGATGAAACCGGAACCCCCATTGGTGGCAAGATCATGATCCTGGGTAACGTGGAATACCGGCGGGAGCTGTTCTGGAAATTCGGATACACCCTCTTTGTGGATGCGGGCAACCTGTGGAATAGGGTCAAGGATATAAAGTTAGGAAATTTCAAGCTTTCCTCCGGTTTGGGACTTCAGTTTTTCACCCCGGTTGGACCTTTAAGATTGGATTATGGCAGACAGCTTCCCGTTAAAAAAAGTCCCAAGAGCGGCAGGTTCCATTTGAGCATACTGTACGCATTTTAAGGTTAAAGGTTAAAGGTGCTAGGTTACAGGTTAAATTCAAAATCTAAAGGGATTTATATATAAGCAGTTGCCTTTTTTATCCCAAAATATGAATTCGTTACCAGCTAATTTCTCAAGAACGAATAAAAAGAAAATAGCCCCCGTCATAGGTATCACCTGCTCGATGGAATATGATAAGAAGGGGAGGAGATATCCGACCGCCTACGCTTTTGACTTTTTGAAAAGGAGCTATTATGAAGCGGTGGAAAGATCCGAGGGGATTCCCATCGTACTACCCAATACAAAAAAGGTAAATAACGTGCAATCCCTCTTGAACCTTTTGGAAGGATTGTTGATCAGCGGGGGGAATGACGTCGATCCGGTTTTTTACGGAGAAAAAAAAGAAGCCAAGAATCTTAACATCACCCCGGAGAGGGACGTATACGAGCTTTCTCTGGTGGGAAAAGCAAGAAACAGGGGAATTCCCCTGATGGCCATCTGCCGGGGAATGCAACTATTGAACGTTGCTTTCGGCGGGAACCTTTATCAGGATTTTTCCACCGAGAGGAATTTTCGTGATCATACGCTGGAAGGCTCGACCATATACAAGAAAAGACATGCCATCATCATCCAGGAGGAAAGCAGGTTATTCGACATAATCCAAAAGAAAAAAATAATGGTCAACACCAGCCATCACCAAATGGTGAAGAGGGTTGGGGCGGGTTTGACCGCTACCGCCTGGTCGGAGGAGGATGGGGTGATCGAAGCGATCGAGACGGAAGAGGATCGTTTTCTTTTGGGCGTTCAATGGCATCCGGAGTTGATGATGGATAAGAATTCTAAGGTTTTGTTTGATTGGTTGATTCAGTCGGCAAGAAAGTATAAATTGAAAAAAACCAACCCACTCTTCTCGCAGGGAGAAAACAGGGTGAGGGAACGATAATGAATAAAAAGGAATTGCTCTCGAAAATTCAGCTATACGTCATAGCAGACAAAGAAATATGCGGAAAGATGGATATCGAAGAAGTAGTGACGCAGGCAATAGAGGGTGGGGCAGAGATGGTTCAATACCGGGACAAAGAATCGGATGATGATAATTTTCTTGAGACTGCTGCAAAACTACAAGCAATTTGTAACGCCAATAATATCCCTTTCATCGTCAACGACCGGGTGGAGATCGCAAAAAAGATGGATGCGGACGGAGTGCACGTGGGACAGGAAGATATGCCTTTAGCCGAGGTAAAAAGGAAATTGAACCCGGCAAAGATTATCGGTGTATCCGCAACATCCATAGAACAAGCAATGGAAGCGGAAAGGGGGGGAGCGGATTATGTCGGAGTTGGCCCCATATTCGATACTTCCTCCAAAAAGATAGATAAACCCCTCGGATTGGACCTGATCCGAGAAACTAAAGATAACCTAAGCATCCCCTTTTTCGCCATAGGAGGCATAAATCTTAACAACCTGGATGGTCTGATTCTGGCAGGTGGCATAAGAATTGCAGTGATCTCCGCATTGGTTCTTTCCAACAACGTCAAATTCTCTGCTGCGGAATTGCTGAAGAAACTGAAAACGGCATCCAACACATATTGAATCGGGTGTAAAATATTTTTAAGTTTAATCTTGACAAATTTAGTAAACATTATTATTTCGTTGTCGTAATAGTTTAAGAAGGGAAAGTATGAACATATCCACTCGAGGTAGATACGGTTTGAGGGCGCTTCTGGAGATCGCGCTCCAGCCCCGGAATAAGCCGGTAACCATAAAGGACATCTCGCAGAGACAGCAGATGTCGGTAACCTATCTGGTACAGATACTACACCGGTTAAAGAAAGCGGGGCTGGTGAGAAGCATCCGGGGTGCCAAGGGCGGGTACGTTCTATCCCAGAGGGGGGACAAGATAACGGTGAGCCAGGTTATCCGGGCGCTGGATGGTCCCATTTCGATCTCCCACTGTGATCTTCCCGAGATGAGGGAGAAAAGCTGCATCGGTCCTTCTGCCTGCAGCTCAAGAATCCTGTGGAAGAAATTGGAGGATTTAATCGAAGGGGCGCTTTCCAGCGTGACTTTAGCTGATTTAAAAGAACAAACCTGCGACCATATAAATATCGAGTTTTTCAACCAGCGGAGGAAACGATGAAGAGAATTTATCTGGATCATAATGCCACCACTCCGGTTCATCCGGAAGTTCTGGAAGCGATGTTGCCTTATTTCAAGGATAAGTTTGGAAACCCTTCCAGTATACACGGCTTTGGACGGGAGGCCAAGGTGGCATTGGAGGAGGCAAGAGAGAAGGTGGCACAGCTTTTGGGCGTTTCCTCTTCCGAGATCTTTTTTACAGCTGGAGGAACCGAATCCGACAATCTCGCCGTCAAGGGAGTTGCCTTTGCCAACCGGAATAAAGGCAAGCACATCATCACTTCCCGGATCGAGCATCACGCCATCCTGGAGTCCTGTAAATTTCTGGAGAAGGAGGGCTTTACCGTCACCTATCTTCCGGTCGACTCCAAAGGTGTGGTTGATCCGGAGGACTTGCGAAAAGCCATCCGGGACGATACCATTTTAGTTTCGATCATGTATGTCAATAACGAAGTGGGAAGCATACAGCCGATGGAGGATATCTCCGGGATGGTCAAAGATAAGGGGATTTATCTTCATACGGATGCGGTACAAGCAGTGGGAAAGATACCAATAGATGTGCGGAAGCTGAACGCGGATATGCTTTCCCTGTCGGGACACAAGATTTACGGACCCAAAGGAGTAGGGGCGATTTATATCCGCAAGGGGGTACGAATTACACCCTGGTCGCATGGCGGTCATCACGAACGCTCCAGAAGGGCGGGGACAGAGAACCTGCCGGGGATCGTCGGCTTTGCCAAAGCTGCGGAGTTGGCGTTCAGAGATTTGGACGATCAAAACCGGCATCTTAAGAATCTGACAGAAACATTCTACCGGAAACTGGTTGAGAAAGTTCCGGACGTGATTTTGAACGGTGACTTAAACTCCCGAGCGGTCAATACTCTGAATTTATCCTTTAAAGGGGTGGAAGGCGAATCGGTAATCTTAAGCTTAGACCTCAAAGACGTAGCTGTGGCATCGGGATCTGCCTGTACTTCCGGAACCCTGGAACCCTCACATGTCCTCTCTGCCATGGGCATCGCACCGGAAATCGCCCAGGGAGCGATTAGATTCAGCTTCGGAAGAGACAACACTCTGGAGGACGTGGAGTACGTGACAAGCATAATACCTGAGATCGTTAACAGGCTAAGGTCCATGTCGCCTCTTTACGCTAAAGGAAAATAAGAACGATCTTGTTTATTTTGTTTCCCTCCTCGCTATTCCGTGGATGAGGGGGATAGAGCAGAAAATATCGGAGAGAATATGTACAGTGCAAAAGTAATGGAACATTTCCAAAATCCCCGCAATGTGGGAGAGATAAAGGATGCAGACGGAATCGGAGAGATCGGAAATGCGGTCTGCGGGGACATAATGAAGCTTTACATCAAGGTCAAGGACAACCGGATCCTGGATGCCAAGTTTCAGACCTTCGGCTGCGGTGCCGCCATCGCTACCTCCAGCATGGTGACCGAACTGGTGAAGGGTAAGACTCTGGAGGAGGCGGAGAAAATCTCCCGGGACACGGTAGCAGAGGCATTGGATGGCTTGCCGCCTGTCAAAATGCATTGCTCCAATCTGGCAGCGGATGCTCTGCATAAAGCGATAGAGGATTACAGGAATAAAATAAAAACCAGAGAAAAAGAATAATAAATCCAAGTTAATTAAAGTGAAGTGGAAGGCTTTAGCCTTCCATTCACATGCAAGATAGCCCAGAGGTTTCCGCTACAATTTTTCATACCATCATAATACCTAATCATGAGCAATAATCCGGAAGGTAAAAAAACGCTGGTGGTCATAGCCATGAGCGGGGGGGTGGACAGTTCGCTGGCGGCTTTCTTGTTGTATCAAAAGGGTTACCAGGTGGTGGGAATGTCCATGAAGTTATGGGACTATAAAGAGGTGGGCGGACAACTGCACCCGGATGGTCACTGTTGTTCTTTAGATTCATTGAATGATGCCCGTGCAGTTTGTGAGAAGATTGGCATTCCTCACTACGTTGTGGATTTAAGGGATGATTTCAGAAAAGAGGTTATCTCGGATTTTGTGGACGAATACCTGAAAGGAAGAACCCCCAATCCATGCATTATCTGCAACACCAAAATCAAGTGGGACAGCTTGTGGAAAAAAGCACAGTCAGTGGGCGCGGATTCGATAGCCACCGGACATTACGCTCGAGTTGAATATGACCGGGAGCTTAACAGATTTCTCCTTCTCAAGGGGGTCGATTCCACCCGGGATCAATCCTATGCTCTATGGGGTCTTAGCCAGACCGATTTGAGCCGGACTTTTTTCCCTTTGGGCGATCTTACCAAAAAGCAAGTTAGAGAATTGGCCAGGGAAAACGGATTAAAAGTTGCAGCCAAAGCAGAGAGTGAGGAGATCTGTTTTGTGACAGACAATGATTATCCCAGATTCATCAAGGAATGGCTGGAAAATCAGGGTCAAGGGGCAGGGGGCAAGGGGCAAGAGGGGAATAGAACGGGTCCAATTCTTGATT
>JBDROD010000207.1:0-4692 GCA_043810415.1 Candidatus Zixiibacteriota bacterium
TCGCCTTTGACGATTCCGTGATCTGGGTAGCTACCAGTGCGGGGCTTAAAAGATCCGATGACTGGGGAGCGAGCTGGAAAGTCTTTGATTCCATAAACGGCCTCTATACCACCGAATTCTCATCCGTCACCATAATAGGCGATGAGGTTTGGGCGGGGAGCGCGGATGGATTGGTTTGGTCTTCTGACAATGGGAACACGTGGGATACGGTCCGCACTGCAGTGCCGATCGGAACTAAAGGTTCGGAAACCGCCTATGCCTATCCTTCGCCTTTCTCTCCGATCGTGGAAGAGGGGCAGGTGACCAGAATCCGTTACCGTCCGCTTAAAGACGGCTCGGTCTCTATAAAAGTGTACGACTTTGCCATGAACTTGGTTAAGACGCTCGAAGATAACCAGCAGCGCTTGGGTGATGTTGAATATGAAGCGGTCTGGGACGGGAGAAACGGAAAAGGGGAGATAGTCGCCAATGGAGTTTACTTTTTCAAAGTGGAAGCCCCGGGCGGACAAACGGAATGGGGAAAAGTGGTGGTTCTGAAATAGAAATTTTCAGACAAGAGTATCCGGCACGAAATATAATGACAGATTCCAAATTATGAAGCATGCAGTTTCAAGAGGGAAAGTGAGATAAGGAGACGATATGTCGAAAGTAACTCCACTATGGATTTTTCTGGTACTGTTTTGGTTTTCCTTGCCGATATTGGCTGAGACCGGGGATGGCGGCTATGCAGATGCGTTTCTTCAACCCGGTTTTGGAGCCAGGGCTTTGGGAATGGGAGGGGCGTTTGTGGGGGTGGCAGACGATGCCACCGGCGGATTCTTCAATCCGGCCGGTTTAGTTCAGCTAAAAATGAGGACATTTGGAGCTTTCTATCGAAAGATGACTTTGAACCGGAGATCCAGCTACGTGGTTTACAACCAGCCGATCCGGGATGAAGCCGCCATCGGTTTAGCCTGGATCAATGCCGGGGTAGGAGATGTGATCGGAAGGAACAGGGACGGAGAGATAACCGGGGAGATATCCAATTACCAGAATTCGGTACAGATGTTTTACAGCCGAAAGATCATAGAGGAGCTATCCGCCGGGCTTACCATGGAATACATTCAGTATAATCTGGCCAATATCAACGCCTACGGATTAGGGGGAGGGTTGTCCATAATGGGACGACCGTTACCCAAACTCCGGCTCGGTTTCTCAGCCGAGAATCTGGGGATGAAACTTTCGTGGACCTCGGGTAATTACTGGAAGCAATTCGATATGTTGGGTTCGTCGACAAAAGACGAATTCCCGGTCAACTTCAGGTTTGGAGCATCCTATCTCCTGTTGAAGGACAGGGTGCTCCTTTCATCGGAGATGGATAAGAGCACCAAACAAGAAGGGAAGATTCACCTGGGGGTGGAAGGGTGGGCTTTAGAGAATTTAGCGGGGAGAATAGGATACGACAACGGATCACTTACCCTGGGCTTGGGATTAAGACAGAAAATTAAATCGGTTGTTTTCGGTTTTGATTACGCTTTCGTGGGGAGCCGGGTGGGGGAGGATGCGGATCATCTGATATCATTACAATTTGAATTTTAACAATATTCAATGGAATGAGCTTAGGTCAAGATAAATAGAAGGTAATACCATGCTCGAATAAATTAGAACTCCAGTGTATGAATTAAACAAGAGGAGTGGAACAGTTCAAGGAGATAAATTGAAAAATAAGATTTTCTTTTCGATGATCGCATTTATTCTTTTTTCAAGCTTCTTCATAAGCACTGCTTACGCAGAAAACGATAAAAGCGGTACCTCCAGCTTGATCTTTTTGAAATTTGGATCGGATGCAAAGGCTATCGGCATGGGGGAAGCCTTCACGGCTCAGTGGCAAAAATCCGGTTCGGCTTTCTGGAACCCAGCGGCAATCTCCGGTATTACCGGAACCTTAGTCAACTTAACCCATACCCAATGGTTTCAGGACGTTACTGCCGATTATTTTTCCGCATTTACAAAAACGGGAGAAAATGCCTGGGGACTGAATCTATCATTGGGTAAGGTGCCCGGCATTGAGAAGAGAGACGAAATTCCGACTACCGAACCTTTGGACCTGATCGATGCTCATGACGTGGTCTTGTCATTTTCTTATGCTCGAACAGTGAAAGCGAAGTACAGCTTAGGACTTTCTGTAAAGTGGCTTTATGAGAAGATCGACGTCTCTTCTGCCAGCGGGTTCGGGTTCGATCTGGGTGGAATCTGTTCCCCCTTTGCGGGATCGGGAAATCCTCTGGTGGAAAGCTTAAGATTCGGTGCCGCAATTCTGGATTTGGGTTCCAAGATCAAATTCAAAGAAGAAAGATACCCCCTGCCTACTCAATACAAAGCCGGGGTGGGTTATTCTATCGAAAAAAAAGAGTGGCAAAGCAATTTCACCGTGAACATGGATGTGGTCAAACCGAGAGACGATGACACCAAATTTCACCTGGGAACGGAGTACGAGCTATATCAAATCCTCAACTTGCGAGTGGGCTATCAGTTCGGTTATAACGATAAAAACATCTCTTTCGGGATGGGAATCAAATATAAAAAGTATGCCATAGACTATGCCTTCGTTCCCTATAAATCAGACCTAGGTGACGTGCACTGCGTTTCTTTGAAAGTGGAGTTCTAAGAAAGCTTCCCGTTCATTCTGAATAAGCTTAACTTCGACAAAGCGGGATATTTGTCTTCAACTGCAATTCCTTAAAGCAACTACGTTGAAATCATTTAACTGAAAATAAAACACTTATGTTTATTAATCAAATAGCTTTCATACGATCGAAACAACAAACGTAATTTTCTGATCAACAGAGGAGAAGCAATTTATGGCGAAATACAAGATCGCTTGGCTGCCCGGAGATGGAATCGGAAAGGAAGTTTTGGAAGCCGCCCGGATCGTCCTGGAAAAGATAAAACTGGATGCGGAATACATTCACGGAGACATCGGCTGGGAGTTTTGGTGCAAGGAGGGGAATCCCCTTCCGGATAGAACCATTCAGCTATTGAAAAAAACGGATTGCGCCCTTTTTGGCGCCATCACCTCCAAGCCCAAGGAGGAAGCGGATGCAGAGCTTGAGCCCCCTTTAAAAGGAAGGGGATACATATATTTCAGTCCCATCGTTAAACTGCGCCAACTGTTCAATCTCCGCACCAATCTCCGACCGTGCAAGGCTTATCCGGGCAACCCGTTGAATTACCGGGACGGGGTGGATCTGGTGGTCTTCCGGGAGAACACCGAGGATCTCTACTCCGGAGTGGAATTTCATCCCCTCCCGGCGGAGGTTATGGCGGTGATAAGCCAGCACAACGAGCGGATGAAAAAATTCGAGAAGACCCCGCTGGAAGACATAGCGGTGAGCTTGCGGGTGGTCACCCGGAAAGCCTGCCAGAACATCGTGCGGGATGCATTCGAATATACCAAGAAATACAAGAGGAGATCGGTTACGGTGGTGGAGAAGCCCAACGTGATCCGGGAGACCTCGGGATTGATGATCCGCGAAGCGCGGAAGATAGCCCAGGAGTATCCGGAGATTCCCCTGTGGGAGACCAACATCGATGCGATGTGCATGTGGCTGATCAAAAACCCGGAGGACTATGACGTGCTGGTCACCTCCAATATGTTCGGCGACATCATCTCCGATCTGGCGGCTCAGCTGGTGGGGGGATTGGGATTTGCCAGCTCGGGCAACATCGGCGACAAATACGCCGTTTTCGAACCCACCCATGGCTCTGCCCCCAAGTATGCCGGCATGAACAAGGTCAATCCGATGGCCACCCTTTTGAGTGTCAAATTAATGCTGGAGTGGCTGGGAGAGACGGAAAAGGCTTTGAAATTGGAATCGGTCATCGCTTTGGTCATAAAAGAGGGGAAAGTCCGGACTTACGATATGGGCGGAAAGTCGACCACTACTCAAGTAGCGGAGGAGGTGGTGGGGAAGCTGTAAGTGATTGAAAAGGAGTGCATCAGCTTGTTGATGCTGATGCGGTTTTAGTTTTGTGTTTGAAAACTGCGGAAGTCCCGCAAAGCGGGATCTCCGCTTCGCTTCGACAAGCTTCTGCTTTCCGAACTTCAATTAAAAACCAGGGACAAGCCTTGAGCTTGTCCTTATTCTTATTTTGTTTCTGGGCATTCTTGTTTTTATTGATTTTAGTCTATATATTAGAGATTGTGATCAAGGGTTTATATAAGAAAGCCAAGCTATGAAGGCTCGGTTACGCGTTAAAAGTTATTGTCAGCGAAAAAAGGAAACAAGATGCATTCTCTATCCGAAAAGATTACAAGGAATCTGCTTCCCTTTGTGACGAAGCCGGGGAGATACGTGGGGAACGAGCTGGGGGCAATAAAGAAGGATCACCAGGACAGGCTTAAGGTGGTTCTTGCTTTTCCGGACGTGTACGAGATCGGAATGTCTTATCTGGGGCAAGCCATTCTTTATCACCTGATCAACCGGAGACCGGATAGCGTGGCGGAGAGGGTTTTTTCACCCTGGCCGGATGCGGAAGAGATAATGAGAAAGGAAAACATACCGTTGTTTTCCCTGGAAACTCATACCCCGCTGAGAGAATTCGATATAATAGGTTTTTCCTTAACCTACGAGCTAAACTATGCCAACGTTCTTAACATGCTGGATTTGGCCGGAATGCCTGTTTTTTCTTCGCAGAGAGACGAGACTTACC
>JBDROD010000208.1:0-5709 GCA_043810415.1 Candidatus Zixiibacteriota bacterium
CCGATTAAGCGTTCCTGCAACTTTAGGCGGAGGTTGGTAACCCGGATTCTCGTGAGTGTTGACCACATACACCTCAAAGTCCTCCTCCGGATTAGTCCCCAGGGGAAGCGGAGTTTGCCGGCTGGTGATACTGGAGACGCCCTGATTCTGCCAGCGATTTCCCACCAGCTGGATGGAAGCGATATCGATAGTAGTGTTTTCGTTGTGGCTTACCCAGATCCGTGCAAACCGGACGTCGGTCCAATCCGGCGAGCCCACCGAGCTGTAATTGGCGGGATCCTTCAAGGGTATCCGGTAAAGTCTCCAACCGGCGGTATCGGTCAGGTCGCCCAGAAATTTATTCTGGCTCAAATCTATGTCGTATTCGAAATAGCTGTTGGTTAGATCCAAGGTACTGTTGGAATTAATGTCCTCGGTATCGGGACGTCTCCCTCTATCCGGATCTTCCCGGTTTCCCTGAGTACCGTTTATGTGGGAGTAATCGTGTCGATCTTCATAGTTCCAGTTGTCGCCGGAGGGATCGGGCAAGGATGATTGAAAAACCTGTTGTTCCTGGGCATCGGTAAGGGTATCCAACCCCAGATCTTCGTCGTCATCCAGAATGCCGTCCCTCTGACCGTTCCTGGGCTTGTCTTCGGTGTTTAAAATCTTGTCTGCGTTCAAATCCTCCGATATCTCTCCCAAGTCCACATGCAGAATCCCTTTGTTCCCCGATACCCAGACTTCCAGGAATTTGGTCCGGGTTTGATCGTAAGCCCCGGGATAAAGCGGACGTATGATTCCGTTCCAGCTGTTTTCCACCCGGACGGAGTCGAAGTTCGGGTTGGAAGGTTGCTGTGGCTGCCGGGGGAAGAATTTTAACTCTAAGACATTAGTTCTCTCGGCATTTCTTTCCACCTCTTTGTTGGGCCAGATGTCTTGGATAAGCACCTGGTCATACGGATTATACCACCACATATTGCATTTTTGAGATAAGTCTTTTCCCTGCGGAGGACTGGACAGGGTCCACACACCCCGCCGGATACTTAAATCCGTATATTCCAAAGACCCCTCGAAATCGTCAATGAAGGCTTGGTTGATGGTGTTGGGGTTGGGGATGCTTTGCGCCACATCCCCCCGAAAATCCAGCCTGGATTGGGCTTCGGTTTTCACCCAGGGTATCACATTCAACATCCGGGTTATGATGGGAGGAGAAGAGTTGAAGGTGAGATTGCTTCCCCAGATGAAGTTCCGGCTAGGTTCCTGTCCCACCCGGGGCCGGTCCTCGCTGGTCTTGTCGCTCTTGTAGATTCCCACGGTGCCGAATTTGAAATTGTTTCCCACATTGTATTCCGCCATCATCCCGAACATGCTTTTTTTCTCGGCGGAGAGGAGAGGAGCATAATCATAATCTACGCTCAGATTGGCGGTAGGGCTCAAGGCATCGGGATTAAGGAAGGTGATGTCGCCGGTTTCGTATATTATAGTGTAATCCTCATCTCTCTTGAGGATGGTGCCGTTCAAGGTCACCACGTCCGATCCTTCTATTATAGGCGCATGCCCCAGTGAATACTGGGTCTTGCGAGAGGCGGATTGAACGTAGATATAGTATTTACTCTCCTCAACCTTATCCTGGAGCTGGTTCGAGGAGTAGATGCTTTCCACCCTCTCCTTTAAGGAATCTGCGGGGTTTCCGGTGTAAGATTCACCGGTTTTAGGAGTGGGAGCGAAGGGATGCCGGTTGGGAAAAATCAGATACCCCAAGCCGAAATCTATCTGCCGGTAGTCCACGATTCCATCCGGATTGGGGGCGGCGTTTAAGTCCAATTGGTCCAGACCGAACACCCGCAAGTACAAGGTGCTATCCTGGTAGTTTTTGTCCACGGTAGTATTTTCCGCGTTGGGGGTTCCCTTATATATATCCAACTGGAAACCCTCGCGTTCGATGTATTTGGAGTTAAGAAAATAAACGTTCTTCCATTCGTATTCCCAGGTATAATCGGTGGGCTTGGGAGTATCCGGCTTGAGCAGTTTGAGATGCATGCAGATCTCACCTTCGGCGCTGGTGCAGGAATCCCGGACAAATCCGACCGTATCATAGGAGATGGGATTGGAACGCCGAACGATGTAATAGGTGGCCAATATGTCGTTTCTATCCGGAGGGCGGAAGAACTGAATCCAGTGTTGCTCCCGCTGTACGAAATAATCTTCAGTGTCGATCTCCTGGAAGCGCCTTTCGAATGTGCCTTCGAGATAAACAGCCGAAGTATCCCGGGGATTCACGTAGGCGATACCGAAGGGTGCGGGATTTTGGGCGGTGTTGCTGCTGATGGTGGTGTTGCTTTTGAACAGCTTGATTTCGACGATGGAATCACCGGCAGAGAAATCCCCGACATATCCCAGATCATAGAAAGTCCTCTCCAGGTATTCATAATCACGGATTACGTCCGCCTTGGTTTCCGCCCCGGCCTTGAACTCCGCTTTTTCGGTGGAACCTTTGTCCTGGCTGGTGATCATGGTCAGATTCCATCCCGCTATCTTAGCGGTGGTCTTTATCCCGAAAAGCCCCTGTTTGTTCTCCCCGTATCCCACTGTTCCGCTTCCTACCGACAGGTTGGTATTCCCCGCTTCCACCGTCTGGATGATCTCATCATCCTCCCCCTGGTATCTCAGCTGGAGAGTGTTTGCCATGTCCGTGGTCCTCTGGCTATTCTGGTCCACCTTCACCGATATCTTGCTTCCGATGGTTCCGGTTATGCTGAAGGCGGATTGCTGCTCCATGTTCAGCGAGGGGAATTTGGATTGTCTGGAGGTGGCGGTGTTCACCCAACCTTCCTCCCAGGTGCTCCTTCCGGAAAAGCTGATTCTCCTGTAACCGGAAACCTTTAGCCCCGGACCTCCCTCCCCGATGATGCGGGAGACCATCTTGGGAAACTTTACCGGTATTTCCCATTGAAAAAGGCTTTTGGATTGTCCCGCACTGATCATGAAATGAGATCTTAAATTGTTCCTCCAATCCAGATTGGTCTGGAGTTCGTTGGTAACCAGCGTATATGCCGGTAAAGTGAGGAAGAGGGGTTTTTGCAATTTATAGTTGCCCACCTTTTGGTTTATGCGGACAAACTGGTGTTCGTAATCCACCTGAACCATCCGGGTACAGGTTAAATTACTTTTCAATAACGGGATGGAATCGGAGCAGAAGGAAAGCCCTATCGGGGGGTTCAACTCGCCGAAGCAGACCAATTTACGGTCTTTCTCTTCCAAGGGGATCTGGAGACCTACTGCCAGAACCGATTGGCAGCAGAGCGATTCAAGCAGGGCGGAACAGAGAAAAAACAAAACCGCCGAACCGAATGAACATACCATTCTCCTGGCGGTATTTTTATTTTTGTTCCGTGCACCATACATCAGGATAACCCTTTTTGGGTTTTCTCATAAATCCTTATTAATCTTCGATAAAACCTCCTTTCTTTATTTCGGCTTATTACTTCACTTTATATATACGGTTTCTTCATCCAAGTTTATGTTAAATTCCTTGCGCACCATCCTTTTTAGTTTACTGCTCAATTTTTTAACATCTTGCGCTTTGGCTCTTTTCCGGTTGATCAGAAAATTAGCGTGTTTGACGGAAACTTGCGCATCTCCCACCTGCATGCCTTTGACACCCAACTGATCCAATAGATATCCGGCTGAAATCTTTTTTTCTCCCTGAACTATGTTTTTGAAGAAGCAGCCGGCAGAATGTTCTTTCCAGGGAAGATTTGCGTTTCTGCTCTTACGGTATTCCTCCATCTGCTTCGCTATCCGTTTTTTATTCTTCTTTTTCAATCCGAAAGTCACCGACAGAACGATATCACCATTTTGTTTCAAAACACTATCCCGATAACCAAATCGGAAAAAATCTCTCTCCACTTCTTTGATTTCATTATGCCGGGTAAGGACAACCGCTTTTATCAGGACATCCCCCACTGCTTTTCCGAAGGCTCCGGCATTTCCCCTTACGGCGCCACCTACGGTTCCCGGTATTCCAACCGCGAATTCCAATCCCGAAAGGGAAGAGTTTAGCGCCTTCTTTATCACCAGGTTCAATAAAGCTCCAGATTGGCAGGTTACAGTATGGTGATCAATCCAAATATCCCGGCACTCATTCTTTATCACCAAACCTTTAAGACCGGAGTCGCTTACCAGCACATTGCTTCCCCCACCCAGGATAAAAAAGCGCAGTTTCAGTTTTTGAGCGGTCCGGACAGCATAGACCAACTCATCCGGTTTGACGACTGGGTAAAAGAAATCAGCCTTTCCGCCTATACCGAAGGTGGTATAGGGAGCCAGGATCACATCGGATTTTAATCGGTTGCCCAAGGCAGCCGATAATCTTCGGTAAACCTCCTTTTTTCGAGTGGTATGAACAGATTTCTTCGCAGTCATTATCCAAGTCGGTCTAAACCAGCCTGTTAACAATATATATTATATATTCGGAAAAGCAAGCGAAAACTCCATCTCCTAAATGCCGTTTTTGAGATTCAGAGTGTACCACCAAACCGGTTTTGTATAATCACGTTCCCTGTCGCTGAAAATCATAACTGTACCGGTTCAAGGAGGATCAGCAAAACCTGATAGTTATCCTTGAAATTCCTTGCGCAGGGCTTCGACTGCTTCCTTGGCTTTATCCCTTGCGATCATGCAGGTGACGGAGGACATGGAGGTGGAGATGGTGTCTATGTTTATCCCTGCTTTGGAAAGGGCATGGAACATTTTTCCCGCAATACCGGGAGTTTGGGCTAGCTGATGACCGGCTATGGAGACTAAGGCAACATTGGTAGCGCTGGAGATTTTCTCTGCTCCGATCTCGTTTTTTATCTTCTCCAGGAGTACTTCGATTGCACCCAGCTCGTTTTCTGCTACGGCGAAGGATATGTCCTCTTTCCCCTTATAGCTTATTCCGGAAATAACCAACTCGATGTTGAAACCTTCTTTTCCCAATCTTCCAAATATCTCCGCTGCGATTCCGGGTTTGTCCGGAACCGAGTGCAGGGTGATCTTTGCCACGTTGGCATTACTGGCAATATGAATGTCTACCATATTTTTACCTCCAGATTATCATTTAGTCTTATCTTCTGGCTTATCCCGTAAAGGTTTTCCGTTTGAGTGTATCCATAAACAAGTCTTATAAATTTACCAAGAATCATCCCAAAAGTCAAACAAATTTAGTAATAATTTTAGCCCCCCAATAAGAACAAGTGGTACAGCTAACATCATAATGAAACCGCGAACCGAAGTGCAATCTTTGGTTGACTTTGACAAAAGAATCGTTATTTTAATCGGTTGAAACCATTAAGGATTGGCAGAATTCATGGATAAGCGTTTTGAGGGATAGCTCAATAAATTGAGCGACTACAAAAACATAAAAGAGAAAACAGAGATGGATATGAAACACAAAGCCTTATACGGCACTCACGACATATTGCCGGAAGAATCGTTCAAATGGCAGAATTTTGAGGAGAAGTTGAGATCGATTTTTGCCTTATACAATTATAAAGAGATTCGCACTCCCATATTTGAGGAGACGGAGCTTTTCACCAGGAGCATCGGGCAGGATACGGATATCGTCCGAAAGGAGATGTATACTTTTCTGGATCAGGGAAAGAGGAGCATTACTTTGAGACCGGAGGGGACGGTTGGGGTGGTGAGGGCTTATTTAGAACATAATTTGGGAAAAAAATCACCACT